>NZ_RAWN01000219.1:0-15504 GCF_003668895.1 Corallococcus sp. AB045 | reverse complement strand
GTCTGTGTCCTGGGGCTGGGGCTGCTGGGGGTGGCCTCCTGCAAGAAGGACGTGCCGGAGGAGGCGCCGGACGCGGGCGTGGAGGAGACGGGCCCCTCTGCCCTCACGGAGAAGGAGCCCAACGAGCGGCCCGACCAGGCGCTGGCCGTCACGCGTGACAGCGTGGTGACGGGCGGTCTGGCGGCGGAGCCCAACAAGCTGGACGAGGACTGGTACCGGCTGGCGCCGGGCACCCCGCGCATCGCGGACGTGACGGTGACGGGCCTGCCGGGCGGGGACGTGAAGCTGGACGTCTACGACCAGGACCGCAACCGGCTGGTGGGCGTGAACAGCGAGGGCGAGGGCAAGGGAGAGCGCCTTCCGAACCTCTACGTGGAGAAGGAGCGCTGGCTGGTGGTGTCGCCCGCGCGCAAGGGCACGGGCGGGGCGTACACGCTGGAGGTGAAGTACAGCCAGCCCAACGACGGCGAGGAGCGCGAGCCCAACGACCGCGCCGTGGACGCCGCCGCGCTGCCGCTGGGGCAGACGGTGACGGCGTTCCTGGGGCACTCCGGAGACGAGGACTGGTACCGGGTGGAGCTGCCCGGTCCCGCCACGCCCGAGGGTGAAGTCCCCGCCGTCCAGGACAGCGGAGCCCCGGGCACCACGCCCGAGGCCCCGGGTGCGCAGGCTCCGGGTTCGACGCCCGCGGCCGTGCCGCCGCCGTCCGTGCCGGACGAGACGCCGGTCATCGACGACAGCGCGGCACCCTCCCCCGAGGGCACGTTCGGAGGCGGAGAGCCGCCCGCGCCGCCCCCTGAGGGTGCGATGCCCACGGCGCCCGGGGAGCTGGGCGGGGCAGTGGCGGCCGAGGCAGCGGACGCGGGCCTCCCGCCTCCCGAGCCGGAGGTGCCGTCGGTGGCGCTGAAGATCGAGCTGTCCGCCGTGGAGGGCGTGCGGCCGGAGATTTCGGTGCTGTCCGCCGCGGAGGCGCCGCTCTTCACCCTGCAGGGCAAGGAGGGCGAGCCGCTCGCGCTGCGCAACATCGGCGTGAGGGCCACGGACCGGGTGGTCTACGTGGTGGTGAAGGGCGGCTGGACGGGGACGGGCAAGGCGCAGCGTCGCACGTACAACGCGCAGGTGCCCTACACGCTGACGGTGTCCCAGGAGGAGGCGGGGGCCCACGCGGAGCTGGAGCCCAATGACGAGCTGCTCAAGGCCACGCCGCTGACGGGCGCGGGCTTCCGCGAGGGCTTCCTGTCGCCCAAGTCGGACGTGGACCACTACGTGCTGAACGCGCGCGAGCCGGTGCTGGCGAAGGTGGAGCTGTCGGGCGTGGACCGGTTGGACCTGACGCTGTCGATGGTGGAGCCGCCGCAGGGGGATGGGCAGAAGGAGACGGTGCTGCTCAAGGCCAACGACGGCGCCATCAAGGAGCCGGAGCGGCTGAACAACGTGGCGTGCAGCGGCACCTGCTACTTCCGGGTGGAGGGCTCCTTCCGGAAGGTGAACGGCAAGTTCGTGAAGGACTTCGAGAACGCGGACCAGCCCTACCGCATCAGCGTGACGACGGTTCCGGACAACGGCAGCGAGGAGCGCGAGCCCAACAACACCGCCGACCGCGCGCAGGACCTGACGTTGGGCAAGGCGGTGCGCGGCACGGTGTACCCGGCGAAGGACGTGGACTACTTCCGGGTGGACCTGTCCGACCGGCCGGTGCGCACGGCCATCACCGCGACGCTGCTGGGCATCCTGAAGGTGGACGTGGGGCTCTACCTGCACCGGGTGCAACCGGACGGAAAGCTGACCCTGGTGCAGACGTCCGACCGCGCCAAGGGCGACCTGCCGGAGACCATCCGCTACAGCGCGGAGCCGGGCGTCTACGTCTTCGAGGTACGCGACGCGAAGAACCGCGAGGCGAACTTTCAGGACTCGTACCAGCTCACCGTCGAGGAGGGCGAATAGCCGGAGGGTTCGCGATGAAGCCGCTGTGGTGTTGGCGATGCCAGCAGGAGGTGCCGATGCTGGACGAGGTGGAGTTCGAGGAGGTGTCGAACCTCTACCGCGCCGCGTTCCGTTCGTCGGAGCCCACCATGGAGGCGCGCTTCGCCCCCGTCAGCCAGGCCTATGAGCGGCTGACGGGCCAGGCGGGCTGCCATCCGAACGTGGTGATTCACCACCGCATCGCGCAGTACGGGCCACCGTGCACGGACTGCGGCAAACCGCTGCGCACCCCTGAGGCCCGGTACTGCGCCGCCTGCGGAAAGGTTCGCCAGACACCGGGCGATTCTTCCCGTTGACAAGGCAGGGCCCCGCCCCTACTTTGGGCCCCGCTTCACGCATCACCCGCGGTGGTAGCTCAGTTGGTAGAGCACGAGCTTCCCAAGCTCGGGGTCGAGGGTTCGAATCCCTTCCGCCGCTCTGAAGAGACACAGGCCGGTGGTTCCTTCGCGGAACCACCGGCCTTCGTGTTTCCGGGCCTCGGGCCGTCTTGCAGCAAGGATGCAGCAAACGGCGCGAAGCCTGTCCCACCGCTCCCATCCCCAGTCTCTGACAGTACAGTACACGCCTTTGCCGCTGCCCGGCTCGACGTCCATAACGAACGTGGTGCCCTCGCGGGTGCCGTCCGTCTTCCACACCTCGGTCCCCAGCGAGCCCGTGCATGCGGCGAAGTAGAAGAGGTACGTGCCAACAGCGTGGCGAGGTTGCCCCGCGCTGCCGTATATAGCACCGTCCCCTCCGGCCGCTTCCGCCGGTACACCCACTCGCGCGCGCCACCTGCCCCTCAAAAGCGGGAGGGAACGCCGGACAGGCGGGACTGGTGGGACAGCGGCCTTTTTCCCCACTGATTAGCATGGGCTAGCCTAGCCCAGTCTTATCGAGGGCCTCGCGGTGTCGTCTCGACTAATCCCTGCTGGGAGCTGCCCAATGCCAATTTGCGAGTTCTGCCAAGAGTTCGGGACAGGAGGTCCGGCCCGCTTCAATGAGATCTACCACAGCGTGGCGGATTCCAGGATTGTAGCTCGGACTTCCCGGTTCGTAGCAATACCGACTCTCGGGCAACTCTTCGAAGGAAGCCTCCTCGTGCTTCCGATCACTCACGTTGAGACATGCTCCGGGCTCGACGCGGACGCTCGGTCTGAGATGCTCAACTTGATTGGCGACATGATGGGCCGAGTGGCGACGTTCGGCCATCCCGTCTACTTTGAGCACGGAGCTACGGCGGCAAGTGCGGGCGGCTGCGGCATATACCACGCGCACCTCCACATCGTCCCGCTCCCCAGGAGGGCGGCGCCCCATGCGCTCTTTCCTGAGGCTGACCAGCGCTTCGACCGCCTTGCCGCCGCCTGGACCGCTTTGAAAGGGGTCGATCACTACCTCCTCCTTGGTGACACCAACGAAACGTGGGTCCGCGACCTGCGGGCGGAGCCGAGTCGCTTTCCGTCGCAATTTTTCCGCCGGCGGCTGGTGGAGCACTTTGAGCTCAATGCCCCTTGGGACTGGCGGGCGTATGGGCATGTCGAGCCGGCGCTCGTCAGAACGCTTGCGCGAGCGGCCTCGAATGCTGGCTGACGCAGCCATCCTAGCCGAGCGCGAGGCGGGCTCCCTGGACATACAGCCTTTCTCCGAAACGCAACTCAAGGGAGCGAGCTATGTGCTCCGGCTCGGGCGGCGGTTCCGCCGCTGGACGGCGGGCGCCGCTCCCATCCGGCTGTGGGCGCCAAGTACGGGCGCGGATGCGCTCATGCCCGCAGACGAGGCGGATACGCTTCTGATTGAGCCCGGCGCCTTCGTGCTCGGATGTACACTGGAGAGGATCCGCCTGTCGCCGACGCTCGCCGCGCAGATCTCTCCACTCTCCCACGTCGCGCGCTTCGGCTTAGGCATCACCTGCGGGGCCGACCTAGTGAGCCCCGGCTTCGGCAGTAAGACACCGTCGCCGCTCACTCTCGAGCTTTACAACCACAACGCCAGATCGCTGGAACTGGAGGCGGGTATGCCAGTAGCGCACCTGCGCTTCGTCCGGCTATCGGGGGTCGCAGAGCGGGCAACGCGGCCGAGCATCTACGAGGGCGCCGATCCCCTGTCGGCGCCTTTGCTTCACGAGGAGTGGCGCGATCTCCTGGGAGGGGGCACGTGATGGTCGAGTCGCGGCCCCGGCTCTGGCCACCCCAATGCTGCGTGCCTGCGTTCATTCATGCCGCGCTGGTGCGGCTCGGCGTGCCGTGCCCCGTTCCCGAGGCCCTTCCCAGCATCCTCGGCGTCCGCGTCCGGCCGGACCAGGAGAACCCGCTCGGGCTAGCACTGGCGACTGACGAGCACCCGCCGGGTATTAGGGGCGCGGACGCGGAACGTGGGGTCAACCGGATGTGCCGGGAACTCGGGCTTCCGTTCCGTCTTCGGCGCGTCCCGTTCAACATCATTCACTGGGTGGTCTGGGAGGACGTCCTCACCACCGCCCTTGACCGGAAGGCCGTGGTGGGCGTCGGCGTCGACTACCACATGCTCATGTCGACCGATCCGATTCGCTCCGCTCAGCATGTGCTCCGGGTCGCCCAGTGGCGAGAGGACGCAGTATGCCTCTTTGATGACTCAGGTGAGACGGTTCCGCCGCACCTTGAAGTCGGCCATGAGCAACTGCGCCGCGCGGTCATGGCCATCTCGGACGGCCTATGGATTGTCGGTCAGGGGCCGGACCTTTCTCTGCCGTTCACCCCCCCTTGGAGCGATGCAGCGTGAGCACGAATAGGCTGGTACCGGATATGATGGAGTCGGCGGCCGCCGAGGCGCTCCAGAGTGCTCTTGAGCGCCTATACCAATGCGAACATCTACTAAAGCAGGTATGGCCCAGCGCATTTGAGTCTCCCTCAGCACCCTGCCGGATACCGCTTGACGAAGTTGAGATTGTGGTTTTGCCACTCGACCGCATCGGGGCCCCGCTGGGGGCGAGCGGCGCCAGTGTATACGTGGCATACTTTGCACACAAAGCAGATGAATCGACAAGGCGCACGGCGTCGCAGCCTCTGGTCGTGAAGATCGGAGCGCGCGACAAGCTTCGCGCCGAGAAGGACGGCGCCGGAAACTGGCCCCTGCTCGCAGGGCAGGCGCGGTCCAAGTTCGCCTTCCCGCTGCAGCTTGACGAAACCAATCCTGAAAGAGCCGTTCTGGTCTCTCCCTTCCAATCCATGTCGGAGGTGCAGCCGGATGGCAGTCGAAACAAGGTAGAAGTGCGTGATCTGTGGCGTCTCTTGGAGAACAAAGACGAGCCCAATCCGACGCATACGACCGACTGGATCAAGATCGGGCGCCTCATCGCCGAGGCGCTCGACTCAGTAGCACCTTCGCACCGAGCCGGAAGGGCTCGTCCCAAAGCCGAGGCGGCTACTTACGAGGAACAATACGAACGATACTTGAGGAAGACGACAAGCGACAAGGCCGAGCATTTGCCACAGTTGCTGTTCGGGAAGGAGGCGCGTACTCACGCGTTTGGCCGCGAATGGCCGAATCCAACCGAGGTTGTCCGCCGCATAATCAGGCACCGGATGCCCTTCTCGGGCATCCTAGGGGCCGTGCACGGCGACTTGCACCCTAAGAATATCGTGCTCACCAGTTATGATGGTGTCCAGATCATCGACTTCGGCTGGGCAACTAACTCCCGGCATGTTGTGGTCGACTATGTCCTGCTCGACCTAAACCTTCGGGGAACGACGCTGCCGTCTCAGATCGACGAAGGTGCGATTCTCTCGCTGGCCTGCTTCCTTGAGCCGCATGACGATCTAGCCGCACTGCCGCAGCCGGTGCGCGCTCGTGCCGAGGTGATCAAGAACGTCATCTGGGAAAAGGCAAAAGAGCGGGCGATCGAGAAGGATTGGACTGCGGAGTATCTGATTCCTCTCCTGCTCGTGGGCTACGGCCTACTCGTTCACCTGGACAGCGCACGCAATCAGCCCGCCCTTATTGCAACTGTACTACAACTATCGAAGTTGCTTGAGCCGACCGTACTGGCAGCCACAACCGTATGAGCACGTCCAAGAAGGTGACGCTTGGCGATCTTGGCGAGTTCCGCGTCTTAAGGGAAGTGGTGCTGCCGCTCGCGCGCTCCGCCGACAGGCTCACTCAGGCTGGCGACGACTGCGTGTTCATTGAGGCGGGCGGCGACACCCTCGCAGTCACCGCTGACGTTGGGCCGCGCCCGATCATTCGCAGCCTGGCCGCGCACCGGGACGACTGGGAGGCATCCGGCTGGCTCGCCGTGGTCGCGACGGCCAGCGATGTCGCCTCAGCAGGGGCGAAGCCCCTCCTCCTCGCGAACTGCGTCGACGCACCCGCAGACCTCGAGGTGGACGTCCTCGCGCGGTTCATGCGTGGCTACTTCTCGGCCATGACCGAATTTGGCTTTCGGAACGGAGGTGGTGATCTCCGCCAGGGCCCCATGCTCGCTGCGCGCGTATTCGGAGTGGGCGTGTTGGATGGTGCCCGCCGCATCGGGCGAAACGGCGCGCGGGCAGGCGACCGACTGGTTGTCGTTGGGCCCGCAGGATCTTTCATGGCGCACTACCTCTTGGCCTCGGAGCGCGAGAGGCAGTTGGGTGTCGCCGGGACCGCGCCAGCGGAGGCTGCGCCCGACGCGCTCCGGTTTCCTCGGCCCCAACTCGGAGCCATGCGGCTGCTGGCCGAGCGCGATCTAGTGCTGGCGGCTTCCGACACCTCAGATGGCCTGCTCGGCGCCATCGAGAACATAGCGAGTGCATCAGGCTGCGGGTTCACTCTCGAACTTGACGGGGCGCTTCTGTCGCAAGAGGTGAAGGACGCTGCGGCGTCGACTACCGTCGCAAGTCCGTGGAACTTGTTCTTCGCGTGGGGCGACTGGTCGGTTGCCGCAGTGGTGGACGGCACGAGGGTCGCGGATTTTGAGCGCTGCTGTCGCGAGAATGAAATCGACTGGCGCCCACTCGGTTGGGTCGTTCCGGAGTCCGGTGGGTTGACGGCAACGCTGGGCGGCCGAACGTTGGACGTGACACCGGTCCGGAACGAAAACTTTCTGGTTCGCGGCTTCAACGCGGGGCTTGAGGGGCACCTCGGCTACATCCTCAATACGCCGATATTGACCTCTAGGAGCGCCGAATGACATCGACAGTCCCCGAACTCCGCCTCATCCTTGCAGCCCGAACGGCGTGCCTACCGGCTGCATTGGGGCGGACGGGATTCGTCCCCATAAACTGCGAGGGGGCAATGCAAACGCTTGAGTCCGCTGGCCTCTGGTTCGGACCGCGACGCGATCTTGAGGAGATGGAGGAGTATCGGCAGATCATCCCCTACGTCGTACTTCGGATGGGCTCGCGGCTCGTGCGCTACACGCGCACGCCGGCCGGGGGCGAGGCGAGGCTGCATGGCCGCATGTCGATTGGCCTCGGTGGCCATGTTGACCTCGTGGACGCAGTGTCGCGCGGAGGCCGGATCGATCTCTTGGCCACGATCGAGCGCGCAGCCGAACGCGAACTGGTGGAGGAACTGGGCGGGGCCGCGTGCGAAGACCGACGCTGGATCGGGATGTTGGTCGACAACGACACAGTGGTGGGTCGCGTCCACGTCGGGCTGATCGGCTTGTGGACCCTGTCCGCGCTGCCTACCGCGGTGGCCGAGGACGCTATCGGCGAGGTGACGGTGCAATCCCTCCCCGAGCTCGCGGCCGACGCCGAGAGGCTGGAAACGTGGTCGGCGATGCTGCTCCCCTGGCTCGAAGTCTTGATCGGAGGTGAGCCGTCGGACAGCACAGGACAAGTCAGCGAGCAGAGCTCAAAGGCTTTATGTCGACCGAGCCGCCAATAACTCTACCGGAGGGGTACGCGAGCATAAGACGGATAGGGACCTCCCTCTCTGCCAACGTGAGTGAGACAGTCCGTACACAGCAGTATAGAGGTGATCTCAGAATTGCCTCAAGAGGATGAGGATGCATCCGAGGTGGAGGAATCCGAGGAAGTTCTCCACCTTCACCTCGTAGCGCGTCACGAGGGCAACGGCTGCGTCGAGCGCTTCATCCGCACCCTCAAGGAGCAACTGCTCTGGGTGCGCATCTTCTCCACCGTGGAGGCACTCCGACAGGCGCTGTTGGAGTGGGCCCACCGGAACAACGAGCACTGGCTGCTGGAGCGCCACCATTTCCGCTCGCCGAGTCAGGCCCGGCGAGCGCTGATACAGTCGAAGCAGGCGGCCTGCTTACAACCAATCTGGTGTCTCAACAATCCGGTGCGGTACACTCCCTCCTCACCTCTCCAACACGTCAACCTGCTCATGACATTCAAGCTCCGCTGTGAGGGCTTGTAAATGGCTGATAACGCCTGCACGAGGCGAGGCCGCTCTTCCCAAGCTCGGGGTCGAGGGTTCGAATCCCTTCCGCCGCTCTGAAGAGACACAGGCCGGTGGTTCCTTCGCGGAACCACCGGCCTTCGTGTTTCCGGGCCCCCCTCCCGCCGTTAGATTCTGGCGCATGTCCAGCCACTTCCAGCCGACCGACAGCGCCCGCGCCAACGAACTGCTCGCCAACCTGTTGGAGACGCCCTTCGAGGACGACGCGGAGGAGCTCCACTTCGCGCTGCGCGAAGGCGACCTGGAGCTCGACGGCGACTTCGCGCTGGAGGCCAACGAGGTCCTCATCGTCGCAGGAAATCTGACGGTGAAGGGCTGCCTGTCGGATGCGTTCCAGAACGAGGATGACGGCTCCAAGCTCTACGTGCTGGGCGACCTTCACGCACGCGACCTGGTCTGCGGCTCGGAGCTCCGGGTGACGGGCAACCTGACCGTGGCGAACGTCCTGTATGCCAACTCGTTCGACATGGACACGCTGGGTGTGGGCGGACGGCTGAGCGCCAGGGTCTTCATCGAGGAAGGCCACCAGGTGGAGTTCAAGTCGCTCGCGGTCGACACGCTCATCACGGACGACGAGGCCTGGCGCGAGGTGGTGCCGGAGGCCGTCGTCGGCGACTTCGCGTCGGTGCTCCCGGTCCACCTGCTCGGACAGGAGGGCCGGTTCATCTTGAGCGAAGCGCTGCACCGGGACCTGCTCACGGGCAGGCCCGTCCTGCGCTGAGAACAAGAGCCGTCCCGGTTGACCCGGGATGGGTCACGCGAGGCCGTGCACGTGTCGGGCGGGCGCTGGAGGGGGGCCGCACTGAAGGGCAGCTACACTGCCCGGCAGTGAACGTTGCCGTCCCTCCCCTGGGCCCTCCGCCATGTACGACACCGAGATCAACGACGCGCTGAACGAAGTGACGACGTTCATGGGGACGGCGGTCATCCAGGGCGCGCCTCCGCATGTGAACGCGGTCAAGCCGTTCATCAAGGACGCCCTCAAGCAGGTGGTGAGCCAGCTGGCGGGCGTGCTCAAGCTGGCGGGGTTCCAGAGCCAGATGGGCACGCTGCTGGCGAACAACTTCCTCCACCGCACGGCGATGGACCTGTATGGCCCCTGCTCGGCGGCCGCCGGGCTGTCCGCGCGCAGGGAGTGGGGCGCCGTGGACAATGCCTGGAACCTGCGTCCCCTCAGCTTCGCCTGGAGCCTGGGCCGCAACGCACTGGGCACGGTGAAGACGCTCGCGGAGACTCCGGCGGATCGCGTCTGGCGGATGATCCAGGACATGGTGCGGGCCCACGTGGACTTCGGCGCCTCGCTGGTGAGCCGCATCATGGGGGACCGCGCCCTGCTGCAGAACGCCTTCGGCATCGCCGGAGGCCTCGCCGACGTGGACGTCACCGGCAGCGACCCGCACCACACGGGCCACCGCGTCGCGCTGCTGCGGTTCTCCTGCGGAGGGCGGGTCGTCTACAAGCCGTCGGACCTCACCTTCCAGTTGCTGCTCATGGGCGACCCCCAGTCGTACCAAATCTGCCGCACGCACTACCCCGCCCTGATGCCGTACACCGACAGCCTCTTCACCACGCTCGACGCGGACCTTCCGGCGATCCGCATCGTCGCGTTTCCGCACGCGCGGGGGGAATACGGCTACATGCAGATGGTCGCGAAGACGCGGCAGATCGCCCTGGGGAATCAGCCCACGTACTTCCGGAAGCTGGGCCGGCTCATCACGGTGTCTGCGGTGTTTGGCATCACCGACCTCCATCACGAGAACGTGATGGCCACGGCCCAGGGTCCCCACCTCATCGACGCGGAGATGGGCTTCAACTACCCCGCGGGGCCGCTCGACAACCCCATCGCCCACGCCGCGCTGTCCCAGGTGCTCCGCATCGCCCCGCCGCCGCACAGCATGGTGGGCGGCGTCTTCACCACCGACCTCTACCGGGGACAGTGGCAGGCCAGCGCGGTGTCCGCGCCCTACAACCAGCAGGAGGTCAACGCGGGCTTCAGCACCGCGCCCCACGGCCCCTGGGTCCAGGCCGCCACGTACCCGAACGAAATCCTGGCCGGCATCCGCGAGGAGGTGGACCGCATCGTCACCGCCATCAACACGGGCCGGGTGGACGCATGGCTCAACCAGTTCCAGAACGTCGCCCCCATGGCGCGCGTGCTCCTGATGACGACGGACATGTGCCGCGCGCACGCGGAGGGCATGACCCAGAACATGAACGGCACCCTGGGGACGGAGGTCCATGCCATGGGCCAGGGACTGTTCGAATGGCTGACGTGGTACGGCGGCCAGCACAACGCGGTCCCCGGGGCCCTGTTCGAGCCCCACAACCGCCAGCACTTCTTCTCGCCCCTGCGGACCCAGGGCGTCACCTACATCGCCGCGACCGGGCAAGGCGTGACGGTGGCGAACCTCACGGAGGTGCGCAACAAGCTGAACCCGCTGCGGGGCACCATGGGCCGGCCGCAGTTGAAGCAGCGGCTGCGCACTGCGCTGGAGACGACGCTCGGGTGTGGCGCGCTGCTCTGACGGGGCACGGGCGCCTTGACTGAACGGGCTTTCAGCCGCACCCTGGCCGGGTGAAGGCCCGCCCTGTCGACAATCCGCCCAACCCCTGGGCGAGCACCGCGGTGGAGTACCTGGACGAGATTCCCCCCGCGCGCCTGGAAGTCTGGGAGGACCACAGCCGCTCCATCATCGCGAGCAACGACAGCCCCGACGTGTGCTTCTCCTGGAGCGTCAACCCGTACCGGGGCTGCCTCCACGCCTGCGCCTACTGCTACGCGCGCCCCACGCACCAGTACCTGGACTTCGGCGCGGGCACCGACTTCGAGACCCGCCTCGTCGTCAAACCCAACGCCCCGGAGCTCTTGCGCGAAGCCTTCGACCGTCCGTCGTGGAAGGGAGAGACGGTCGTCTTCAGCGGCGTCACGGACTGCTACCAGCCCCTGGAGGCGTCACTCCGGCTCACCCGCCAGTGCCTGGAGGTCTGCGCCGAGTACCGCAACCCCGTGGGCATCGTGACCAAGGGCGTGCTGATCGAGCGCGACCTGGACGTGCTCCAGCGGCTGGCGGCGGAGACGAAGCTGTTCGTGAGCATCAGCCTCCCCTTCCACAACGAGGAGCTGGCGCGCGCCATGGAGCCGCTCGTCGCCACACCGAAGCGGCGCCTGGCCACCATCCGCAAGCTCACGGAGGCCGGCATCGACGTGGCCGTGTCCGTGGCCCCCATCATCCCGGGCCTCAACGACGAGGACATCGCGCGGGTGCTCACCACCGCGCGTGAGGCCGGCGCCACGCGCGCGCACTACACGCTCTTGCGGCTTCCTGGCCCCGTACAGGCTGTCTTCGAGGAGCGCCTGCGCACGAAGCTGCCCCTGCGCGCGGACCGGGTGCTGCACCGCATCCGCGAGACGCGCGGCGGGGAGCTCACCGACAGCCGCTTCAAGCACCGCATGCGCGGCGAAGGGCTCTACGCCCAAACCATCCACCAGCTCTTCGCGACGGCGTCGCGAAAGGTGGGCATGCGCGCGTCGTCCATCACGGAGGCCGCGCCGGACACCTTCCGGCGCCCCGCGCGGCCCTCCACCTCACCCCAGCTGTCGCTCTTCTAAAACACGGCCCCTTCCGGGCGTGTCCGGCCCTCACCTTGATTTCACGGGGTGTGAACGGATTTCATCCCGGGGGCCGCCATGAAAATCCTCCCCTTCCTGTCCCAAGCGCTGCTCCCGCTGACCGTCGGTTGCGGCACGGGCCTCATCACGCATGCCGCCTACGGCAGCTACGGCTACGGAGGCTCGGTCTGGCCCATCTCCACGGGCGTGGGGTTCTTGAGCTTTTCCCTGACGCTCCTCGCGGTCCTCCGTAAGGACCGGGCACGTGCCATCCTCCAGGCCACGCTCTTCACCGCCAGCTTCGGCCTGCTGGCCTTCTCCCTCTTGAACGAGCTGGACCTCCGCTATGCCCGGGGGCTCTCGCTGTGGGTGGGCGCCATGCTGGGCGCGCTCGCCATCATGACGTTCTTCCTGCTGCCCCGCCCGGACACCGAGCCGCTCACGCGCAGCAAGGATCCGGTCGTCCAGCAGGTCATCCGCAACCTGAGGCAGCGCGCGGAGAACCTGCGCAGGCTTGCGTGGCTCTTCCTGACGCTGGTCATCGCGTCCATCTCCGCCGCGCTGGCCATCTTCGTGCTCGCCCAGGACATCATCCAGCCCCGGCCCGCCGTGACGGCCTCCACCCTCAATCGCGAGCTGTCGGAAGCCCAGGAGCAGCTCAGGCTGGCCCGCAGGGAAATCGAACCAGCGGGCAGGGTCCTCCTGAAGGAATACGGCCAGTTCATCATCAACAAGCTCATCCTGGTCGATCAGGCGCTCCAGAACGTCAACAGTCAGGAGACCCAACGGCAGGAAGCAGTCCTCGCGATGAAGGCGGAGATCGACCGGCTGAACCAGGTGAACCGGAGCTACATGGTGGACGTCGGCGTGCTCTCACTGCGCATCACCATCACCGTGCTGGTGTTGTTCCTGGTGCGGGTGCTGCTGCAGGCCTACCGCGACAACCTCTCGCTGGCGGCCTTCTACGACGCCAAGGGCGACATCCTCCAGCTGCGAAGCGGGATGGAATCGGGCGACGACCTCCCTGCATTCCTCGCCTCGCTGCACCCGGTGGACGTCACGGGCCGGATGCCGCCCAGCCCTGTGAAGGAGGTGGGTCAGGCCTCGGAACGGCTCGCGAAGGCGCTTGCCCAGGTGATGCAGCTCCAGCAGGCGCCGGGCGGCGGGCCCCGGAAGGAGCCCCCAGCGCCCTGAAGGCCCCGGCGGCCACGCCGCCAGGGCCCACCTCAGGGGGCCGCTATTTCCGGATGGCTTGCAGGATGGACAGCAGGATGACGGCGCCCACCGTGGCCACCAGCAGCGAGTACAGGTTGAAGCCTGTCACGCCCCGGCCACCGAAGAAGCTGAACACCCAGCCGCCCAGCATGGCACCCACGATGCCGGCGAAGATGTTGGCGAACATCCCCATCCGGGCGTTGGTGCCCTTGATGATGCTGGCCAGCCAGCCCGCGATACCGCCCAACACCAGCCACGAGCAGATTCCCATGACGTCCTCCGACAGGTAGGGCCGAAGCCTTACCAGACCTCACAGCGGTTCGCAGCGGGCGCCACCATCGGCGCCCCCGCGGGGCAGGAGAAGGCCTGCTGGAACTGCGGCAGGTTCACGTCCGGCCCCTTCACGCGCAGGAACGCCGGCGAGTGTGAATCCGTCAGCGCCCGCTGCAGCGCAGCCTCATTACGAATCTTCGAGCACCACGATTGCGCGTGCGCGAGGAAGAACTGCTGCCCCGGCGTGAAGCGGTAGGAGTTCGCCTTCGCCGCCTGGTCCGGGTGCCTGGCCAGGTACGCCTCCATGGCCGCGTACGCCAGCTTGAGGCCGCCCAGGTCCGCGACGTTCTCGCCCAGGGTGAGCTTGCCGTTCACCTTCACGTCGTCCACGGCGGTGTACTGGTCGTACTGGTTCTTCACGCACGACACGCGCTCACGGAAGGCCTTGTCCGACGCCGGGGTCCACCACGTGCGCAGGTTGCCGTCCGCGTCGAACTGGCGGCCCTCGTCGTCGAAGCCGTGGGTGATTTCGTGGCCCACCACCATGCCCATGGCGCCGAAGTTCACCGCCGCGGACGCGTCCCGCCCGAAGAACGGCGGCTGGAGGATGCCCGCCGGGAAGACAATCTCGTTGGTGGCCGCGTTGTAGTAGGCGTTCACCGTGGGCGGCGACATGAACCACTCCTGACGGTCCACCGGCTGGCCCACCTTGCGCAGCTGGCGCGCCTGCTCGAACGCGTCCGCCGCCAGCATGTTGTCCAGGTACGAGTCGCGCGTCACCGTCAGCCCGTCGTAGCTGCGCCACTGGTCCGGGTAGCCGATCTTGTTGGTGATCTTCTTCACCTTCACCAACGCCTGCGCCTTCGTCTCCGCGTCCATCCAGGACAGCGTGTCCAGGTTGCGCTCGAAGGACTGCTCGATCTGCTGGACCATGTCCAGCGTGGTGGCCTTGCCGTCCGCGCCGAAGGTGCGCGCGATGAAGGGCTTGGCCAGCGCGTGCGGCAGCGCGTCGTCCGTGGCGTCCACGCACTTCTTCCAGCGCGCCAGGTCCGCCTTGGCGCCGGTGAGCACCGAGGACTCGAAGCGGAAGAACTCGTCGCGCAGCGCCTTGGGCAGCGCCGTCTGCACGTCCTTCACCAGGTGGTAGGAGAGGTACGGCCCCATGTCCGTCGGGCGCTGCTGGCGCACCAGCGCGGACACCTCCGAGAAGAACTTCGGCTCCGTCACGTTGAGCGCTTCACCCGGCGGCAGCCCCACCTGCGCGAAGTACGTGTCCCACTGGAAGGCGGGCGCCAGCTTCTTCAGGCCCTGGCGCTCCAGGCGGTGGTAGACCTTCTCCGGCTCGCGCCGCTCCTCCTTGGGCAGCCGCGCGTTGGCCAGGCGCGTCTCGATGGCGAGGATGCCCGTGGCCTTGCGGCTGGCCACGAAGGGCGCGTCACCCAACAACTCGAACACCTTCTGCACGTGCGCCTGGTAGGCGTTGCGCGCCTCGCGCATCTTCACGTCGGGCTTGAGGTAGTAGTCGCGGTCCGGCAGGCCCAGGCCGCCGGCGTCCACCACGGCGATGACCTGCGTGGCGTCCTTCTGGTCCTGATCCGAACCCACGCGGAACAGCGCGTTCACGTCGCGCGCGTGCAGCCAGGCCACCGCACCGGCCACCGCCTGCGGGCTCTTCAGCCCGTTGAGCTTCGCCAGGTGCGTGCGCAGCGCGGGCAGCGACTGCTCCAGCTTCGCCTCGTCCATGCAGGAGCCGTAGAAGTCCCCCAGCTTCTTCTCTTCCGGGGTGCCCTCGCCCTGCCCTTCCGCGGCCTTGGTGAGGATGTCGCGCAGCACGGTCTGGTTGCGCTCGGCCACGGTCTCGAAGCCGCGGCTCCAGCGCGCGCGCTCGGCGGGGATCTCCGTGGCCTTCAGCCAGCCGCCACACGCGTACTGGTAGAAGTCGTCACAGGGGTTCACGGACGGGTCCATCACCGCGGCGTCCAGGCCCGGGGGCATGGGGCGCTCGGACATGGGCACGGCGGGGGCCTCCGGCGCGGGCGTGGCCGGCGCGGCGGCGGCCA
>NZ_RAWN01000218.1:0-15552 GCF_003668895.1 Corallococcus sp. AB045 | reverse complement strand
GGGTCGGACGGGGAGGTGCCGGGGTCCTCACCCGAGCCGGTGCCGGGGTCCTCACC
The DNA here is from genome assembly GCF_003668895.1 of Corallococcus sp. AB045. Taxonomy (NCBI): domain Bacteria; kingdom Pseudomonadati; phylum Myxococcota; class Myxococcia; order Myxococcales; family Myxococcaceae; genus Corallococcus; species Corallococcus sp. AB045. The sequence goes on along the minus strand of NZ_RAWN01000218.1, from coordinate 15,496 downwards.
CGAGCCGGTGCCGGGGCCGGTCCCGGGCTCGGTCGTTCCGTTGGAGGTCACGGTGACCACGGTGGTGGCCGTCAGCGGGGCGGCGCCCTTGACGGTGGCCGTGGCCGTCACGGTGTAGGTGCCGGCCTGGGCGAAGACGTGCTGGGCCTGGGGGCCTTCGGCGGTGCCGCCGTCACCGAAGTCCCAGGTGACGGTGGCACCGGACTGGGAGGCCGTCGCGGTGAACGAGGCCGTGTGGGGCGCGGCGCCGCTGGCGCTGTTGACGGCGACGTTCAGCGTGCCCTGGGGCTGTTCGGGCTGCGAGGGCAGCGTCTTGGAGAGGGTGAACGTGTCCAGGACGCCGCCGTCCGTCTTCACGAGCTTCGCGGTGAGGTTGCCCTCGACGACATTCACGTCGAGGAAGCCGTGGGCCGCGTCGTCGCGGATGACGCTCCAGGACGGGCGCGACGTGGCGAACGTGCGCAGGGTGGCGCCGCCACCGCCGACGACGAGGTAGGGGATGCCCGTCTCGCTCTTGCCGGCCTCGGCGTCACCACGCATGGGCTTGCTGCGCTCGTAGTCGTGGTCATGGCCGGTGAGGACCAGGTCCACGCCGTACTTCTCGAACAGCGGGCCGAACTGGCGGCGCACGGTGAGCTGCGAGCCGTGCTCGCCGCTGGACCAGGACGGGTGGTGGAAGAAGACGACCTTCCACGGCTGCGTGGTGGCGGCCAGGTCCTTCTCCACGAACGCCTTCTGCGCGGCGAGCGTGCACTTGCTCGCGGACGCCAGGCCCACGGCGCAGTTCGAGTCGATGGACACGAAGTGCACGTGCCCCCAGTCGAACGAGTAGTAGCGCTCCGAGCCCTCCGCGTTGTTGGTGGGCAGGTAGAGGTTGTCCAGGTAGGGCTGGGCCTGGTTGGTCACGTACTCGTGATTGCCGGGCGTGGCGAACATGGGCACCTGCGAGAGCAGGGCGGCCATGGGGGTGAAGAGGTTGGTCTGGAACTCGGTCTCGGTGCCGGACGCGTAGGCGTTGTCACCCAGGGCGACAAAGAGCTCCGGCTTGTTGGTGAGCATGGAGGCGGCGACCTTCCTCTGATCGCTGCCACCGGTGCCGAAGTCACCCACCGCGGCGAAGTGCACGCGCCGCGTGCCGGGCACGGGGGCGGTGCTGAAGGTCTTCGCCGGGGTCGTCTCACCGCAGCCGTCCACCGAATACGTATAGGAGGTGGCGGGGGACAGGCCGGTGAGGACTACGGCATGGATCTTCGCGGTGGCGGTGGATTTGGCCGTCTGGCTGGTATTGCCCACGCCGTAGCGCACCTGGGCGCTGGAGCAGTTCGAAGACAGGCGGAATGCCACGGTGGCGGTGTCGGGGCCCACCTTCTGAAGGTAGGGATCACGCGGCAGGGCGAGCGCGTCACACGAGGCGAAGCCCCCCACGAAAAGGGCAGCCAGGGCAGTGAGCGAAAGAAACTTCGTCCGGTCCATGAATCCTCCGGCCCGAGACATTCGGGACGGGGGCGCAACCGTTCATCGTTCAACGATCATCCAGGAATGAGGCGTTCGGGGGTAGGCAGAGGAGCGGGCGCCCGGTGTGGCGGAGAGACAGACGAACAGGCCTGCGTCGCATGTTTCAGGGAAGGCGGAAGCAGGGTGGCGCCTTGCGGCGTCCGGAGGCTGCGTTACCCCTGAAGACATGACCGAAGTCCACTCCCAGACCCGAGAGTACACCCTGCCTGCCGGGTGCCCCGTGTGCGAGTCGGACCTGCCGGTGCGGGTCACCGCGACCGGTCCGAACGCGGTCTGCACGCACTGCGGCTGGATGGGGCGCCCGTTCATCACGGTGACGTACGACGGCCTGCGCGTGTCGTACGATGACGCCGCGCGGGCCTGAGCGCCGGCGCGTCGACCCGACCGTGCCCGATGCGACTCAAGACCTACGATGACCTCACGTGGGAGGCCGAGCAGGTCTTCCTCCACGACACGCCCTTCACAGGGTCCGTCTACGTAGAGTCCAGCTCGGGCATCCCCATCGAGGAAACCTTCTACGTCGATGGCTTGCGGCAAGGCCCCGAACGCGGCTGGCACGAGTCCGGGCTGCTCGCGGAGGAGGTCTACTACTGGCGCAACCGGCGGCACGGGACCTCACGTGCCTGGCTCGCTGACGGCACGATGATTGAAGACTGTGTCTACCTCTACGGCGTCTGTGTGGTGGAGCGGCGCTGGAGCCACTCGGGGCAGCTGAAGGAGGACTGGCGAGCCTCACCGGATGACGCGATCTTCGATTTGATCACCAGGATACGGGAGGCGTTTGGCGACGGGCCTCCTATCGATTGGTGACGCGCACCCCCTGTGCTTGCGAAATCGAATTCGCTGGGACGGAGCGACACGGAGGACCCTGGAGTTGTTCGTCGGATAGGCTCGGGTCGAGCCCTCCGGAGGACAGATGTCGGCGACGCGGGTGGAGCAGACCGTCTGTGGGGATTGTGGCCGAGCGGTCGACCTGTACGGCGGACAGTCCGCGAGGCACGGCCTCCGGTACTGGGCTGCCTATCGGTGCGAGCACTGCGGCGGTCAGCTGGAGATGGACGGCATCGGGATGCCGCCTGAGTCGTTCCGTCAGGCCCTGCTCCGGGAAGAGGGAACGTGGGGACTGGACGTCCAGGCGTTGGGCGCTCACGTGGTGCTGGCCCTGAAGTGTCTGCGGGCGGAGCTGGGGCTCACCCTTGCCGATGCCAGCGCCCTGAAGGCCCGGATCCCCGGGGTCGTGAGGGAAGGGACCCGCGTGGAGATGGAGTGGTTGAGGAAGCTCCTGGGCGCGAACGGTGTCACGTCTTCCGTGGTGAGAGCGGGGCTCGATGGGAGTGAGTCCGGAGAGCCAGTCCCGTGACAGCCCAGAGCCGAGACATTCTCGTGTTCGAGCAGCGTCCCTTTGAGCTGATGTCCGTCCAGGGAACAGGTTTGTTTGACCCGAGGCAAGAGGGGCTGGTGCCCCAATGGGTCTCGACCGGGTGCTACCGGGGATTCGACTGCGTCTATCGGATCGATGAGAAGCTGCTGTTGCTCGAGGCATTCAGCATCGGCCTGAAGCCGCTGGATCGGCTGAAGGTCAAATATGGAAAGGGGAAGGTTCTTCGAGGGCAGCAGCCCCACCTCAAGGAAGACGCGTTCCTGGCTGTCTACGAGCAGCTCGGATGGCACGTTCCGTTTACCGGAGGCCTGGTGGTGGCGCGTGACTTCATTCCAGGGCTTGCATCTCGATCAGAGTCCGTCGTGAGCCGGGTCTTGTCGCCCATCTGGATGTTCAGCGTGGTGCATGAGCTCCACTTCGTGGAAGGCCAGTGGACCGAGTCTTTTGATTGCTCCAGTGCCATGGATGCCCTCCGGCATCGCATTGCAGCGGAACCTGATGGGGACGAACACGAGATTCATCGGTTCCTCGCGAACACGTTCCGTCGGAGCTATCGCGGTCTCGAGTGGTGAACCGGGTCTTCTCGGAGGGTGGATGGATGTCCTGACGCTGTCCCTGGAACGGAGCGTCCTGTGTTGGAGGGCATCCGCTTTTCGGACGTGGCATTCGTGTGGAGCTTCCTCGATGGAGAAGGCGGCCCTTCACACGGCTCGCCGCCTCGTGTCCGTGTGGAGGGTGCTCCTGCACTCTTCGCGGCATGACGCCGGGCGTGTATGGATGCGGGAGGCGATGTCCCGAGCAGGGGTGCTCCATGAGACCGGTGTCCTTCCCTGTAGCGATTCACTACGACGATAAAGACTGGGTCGTGACGTTCGCTTCGACCCGAGAAGAGCTCCGACCCCTTGGAGAGCCTGGATTCATCGAGGAGGACTCGCTGCGCACCGCGGGAGGCCGGGAGTTCAACTGGGCCTTCGAATCAGCGAGCGGGCTGCGCTTCAGTCTGCGCTGGAGTGAAGCGATGGAGTATGCGGTCGTCGTCGCGGATCCTCCGGACCCGTCCGCGGCTGTCGCCGCGCTTCGCTCCCTGGGCCTGAACGCAACGTTCACGACGCGGGAGCTGCCGGAGCACCGCCACCTCCAGCGCCGGATGGCGCTCGGGTGTGTCTGGCTCTTCACGGGGGAGGGCGCCGTCCAGGTGACCGCAGTTTTCTCCCGGAAGGCCCTGGCGGATGCGTGGCTGGCGAAGATGCAGCTTTCTGGAGAGCTGGTTGCGTACCCGCTGGACACGTCCGTCTACGAAGCCGAAAGGCACTGGGGAATACCGGAGGTGCCCCAGCTGGGGCCCGAAGGCATCCAGCGGTTTGTCGGACGGGTGGCCGAGCGCTACGCCTATCGGGACGGGAAGCCCGTAACCTCAGGCGCGTCATCCCCATGAACGAAGGTGCCGCCTATTGGTATACGACCTGCTCCAGGTGCCGTGGCCAGGGGCGCCTGTTCATCATGCGGGAACTCAAGAACGGCACGCTCTATTTCCATTGCGAAGAGTGTGAGTGGGGCTGGAGGGAACCGGCGACCGTGGGGGACGTGACCGCCGGCTTCCTGACCTTGGAGGATGAGGCCGACGCGAAGCTGGCGAGCCGTGAAGAGATTGAAGCAGCGGGCTGGACACGGTTCGCCGCGCACGGTGTCGAGGCGTGAGGCGGAGCAATCCGGAAATGAGGAAGTGATGATGTGCTCGGAGTGCACTGGTGAGCTTGCCTTGGTCGGCGTGACGAGAGGCACGGACCACTTCCGGTGCTTGGGGTGTGGACATGACGTCCATGCGCTATCAACGCCGCGCCTCGGGCCGGAACGGCGGTTCCGAGCGGTCATACGGTGGAAAGACGAGATCTTGAGTTTCGCTGAGCTGGAAAGCCTGAGGAAGATTGCCCCTGAGGCGAGGGCCATCCCTGCTGGTGAGATCTGGGAGCGGTCAAAGCGGGAGGGGTGGGTGCTGGGCGAGTACATGGAAAGCCAGATTGACGCCCTCTGGAATCAGGCTCACGAACTTCAGCTTGGGTTGGACTTTGTTCTGGTGTCAGAGCCTGAGCCCGAGGTGCGGCCGGTTTGCATGTTTGTGGTCTGGAAAAAAGCGAGCCCTTCCCCCGAAGAAATCGTTGCATTGCGCAAGCTGTCGGAAGAGGCCGCGAACATGCCTGTTTCAGCCGTCCTGAAGAAGGCCAGGGAAGGCGAATGGCTGCTGGGGCGCTTCTGGCCAAACAGGCTACCTGAAATCGAACGGCGGGCGATGGAGTTGGGGCTTCAGCTTCGGCGCGAGTCTTGAAGCCTGCATGTCTCCAGCGTGAATGGAAAACTGTTGCGGCTTGTGCGTAGGGCGAATGTGCGAGCCTCACCCTTGGAAAACGAGTGGGACAGGAGGTGGTGGAGATGGCGCCCATTGATGATGTGAAGGCCTTTCTCCTGCTGCATGGGCTGGACACAGAGCGGACCGCTTATGGCTTGCGCGGGGAGCTGGAGTGTGGGGGGCGGAGGTATCTCTATAAAATCGGGAGAGCGAACGACGGTGGGGACGACGTGAGCGTCCGGCCCCTTCCTGAGGGGCTCACCTGGTGGTTCTGGCGCGAGAACCTCGAGGGGATTGCCAGGCTGCTGCTGGATGCACGTGCGCGGGTTGAAGAGGGACAGGCGAAGTCCTGGCTGGAGGCCCTGCGCCATCTCGATTCGACGATGAGTGCTCTCTGGCCGGACGACCCTGATGCAACGTGAGCGCTGGGCGAACCATGAGAAAAGTGATTTCGAGAGGTGAAGCATTTGGGCTGATCTCGCGGGCCCGAGAGGCTCTGTGTGACAGGGTTGCTCTGCAGGAGGTGATGGACGACTCCCAGGCCAGCTCAGTGGAGGAGGCGATCCAGGTCCTTTACCGTGGCGTCACCAACGGTTTCCTGTCGCAGGTCTGCGAAGCGATCTTGGGGGAAAGGTCGAGGTCGTGGGGGAGGCAGAGGTCCTGTTGCCCTGTCCGTGCTGTGGCGGCCGGACGCTGACGGAGCGGTACGATGCGGTGGTGGGAACGGGGTACGACATCTGTGACCACTGCCGCTGGGAAGATGATGGAACCGTGAGTGATACCGTCCACAGCAGCGTCAATAGGGGGGGGCCATGTCTCAATATCGGGAGCAGATTCGAGAGGAGTCGAACTACTTCTACCGTGAGAAGTGGAGCCAATAGATGTCGAGTTCGGACGGGTCGCGGTGGTCTTGCGAGGTGTCCCCATGAACCTGGCGCGCATTGATAAGTATGTCGGGGACTCCGAGTTCGACCGCGCCTTCCTGACGGAAGTGGCGAACGCATGGACGCGATCTGGGGGCACGTGTGCGACGAAGCCGCGGCCAGAGTCGCCGTAGGTATCTTGTATCTGGAAGTTGTTGCAGATACGCCCTTCACTTCTTCGTGCGTTCGCGCTGCCTTCCGGGTTCCTTGTTGTTTTTGACGGGAATGAAGTCGTGTCGGTCCTCTACCCAGAATGCAAAGCGCTACTGGGGTGATGCTATGCTGCATGGGCGCTCTGAAGGCGTTAGAGCGTCCTCGACACGAAATGTTGCCAATCGCCGTGTTCGGAAAGAGCGTGTCGACTTGCTGAGAATATGTGCGAGTTATTTCGCTGTCGGTCGATAACTGGTCCGGAAACCGAAATCGTGAGGAAGAGACGAACGAGCCGACCTGGGAACAGGTCGAACGCGCGTTTCGGTCATTGGATGCCAGGCGGCACACCATGCTGACGCTAGAGGCCGATGAGGAGGATAACGGCCTGATTGTCGGGGGCGGTGGCGGATTGTACGTGGTGACAGTGCACCGTTACCCTGAGATTTTCACGCTGATGTTAGCCGAGACGGATGACGGCGAGACGGTCCGTTTGACCACTGGAGGGCAGGAACGCATCTTCCCCAAGAACCTGTGCGTAGGAACTGCGCAGGCTCTCCTGGCGATGCGTCGTTACTTCGAAACCTGCGAGCTGGAACCGTCCATGCGATGGATTGCGGAGCAGGCGGCGCAGTTGACGTAAGGCGCGGACCCTCCGCTGCTTGACGTGTTGCTTGATGCGCAGGTAGTACCCGGATGGGGTGGCTGGGATACTTTCGCGCGGGCTGTTCCCCTCGAGCCACAGAATCTTACTGGGAGACCGCGTCATCAAGATCAAGACCGAAGTACTCAGGCAGGTCTGCTGGGATGAGTGGACGCTGGCATATTGCATTGACGTTGAAGATCGGCCGAGAGCCTATAGCGAGCCGCAACGGGTGTTTGCTGAATACTTCAAGCTGTCGGATCCGGATGTTTTCCTGTTCAAGACAGCGCGTGAATTGTCGCTGTTTTGCGGAGAAAAGGGGATCGACCTCCGTCGAGCATTCAGTTCGGATGTCGTGGCGGCTGTCAGGGTCTTTCAGTGTTACTTTCGCCGCGGTGTCATGATGGAACGGGGCGGCCTCTCTGAGCAGGTCGCAAGCGAGCGGGGAGCGCGTATCGACGAAGGGTACTACCCAGTGATGGAGGAGGAGTGCGTCCGTTGGACCGTGTTGAAAGGGCGAGGACGTCGCTTCATTATCGAGAGGGTCATTCTCCGCCTTCCCGCACTGGAGTTGGATGTCGTCGAGACGCAAATCTTGAAGGCAAAGGCCGGCATTGACTTTTGAGGCGAATGTACCGGTCGAGGTGAGAGAAGTCAGGCCAGAGGCGCAAGGTCCGGCAAAATACCGCCGGTAAGGGACGAATGCGTGCGAATCCCCGGTGTGGAATTCCCGTGTGGAGTGTGTGGCGCCTGGTCCGACGATAATGAGTCGTGCTCCGCCTGTGGTGCCAAGATGCCTCCGGATGACTCTCTGGATGGGGTCTTTGTTCCCGGGTTCGATCACATCCCCGCGGAAGAGCAGGATGCGGCCATGGAGAAGGCTGCGGAGGCCCAGGCGCGTTGGATCGAGCGGCTCCGCCATGAGCAGGAACTTCGTCAAACCGAACCGGGCTATCCCGCTGACGATCGGACACGTTCATGGACGCCTACGCATCGGGTTCGGGGCGACGATGTCTCGGAGGGATGCCTCTTGATGGTTCTGCCCAATGGCCAGTCGTTCACCCGAGAGAGCTGGGAGGTCTATCGCGCTTGCCCGGTTCAGTGGTCAATGTACTTCAACTCGCCCTGGGTGTTCTGGCGTGGCGTTTGGTATCTGCATGGAAGCGCAGTGCCAGCAGGGACTGTCGTCGAGGTGGGCGTCACGGATGACACCGTCACATGATTATCCAGCGCCTTCTTGGCATAGACCGGAGCCTTTTCAGTGATGGGCAAGCGCACTGAAGCCCGGGACTACATTCGGCTCGTAGTCTCTGAGTGGGTTGAGGGTCCACACCGCTCCAACGTGTTAGCGGCGGCTGCTCAGATTGTTGACGAAGGGGACGGAGCGTCCCTGTTCGATGCGCTGAGGAAGCAGGTCGGGCTTCACGCAGAAGACTACGAACTCGTGCGACGCCTCATGTTGCTTCTCGAGGCTGCCATGGATGTGGAGCCGCGTGTCGCGGGATATTTGATGGCGAGGCTTTATCCTTTGGCGGGCCGGAAGTATGCGCATGATGTCTACAATGCTGTTGAGTTGTGGATGGATGCGAGTGACTCGATGGCCTTGGCGGATGCCTTGATGGCACTGAGCGAGGAGCCGGTGCGGCCCTTGCTCCGGAAGTGCTACCGGGAATGGGCTGAAGGGATAAAGAAGAGAGCGTCGGGAAAGCGTACTGAGTAGGGCGCTGGGTCGATTGAATGGAGAATTGGGACATGCAGGTCGCGGATGTTTGGTCGTCGCGTGAGGTGTGCCTCCTCGCACTGTCCGACTTCCTGGGCGCAACGCTTCAGCTTGTCCAGGGCAGTGAGCGCGTCGGAAACGACGCGGCCAGCGCTACGGTCCGGGACTCCATGTCACCGTCGCGCCCTGGAGGGGTGATTGAACATGTGGTGCATTTGCAAGTGGCTCAGGTGGAGGGTGGCGAAGTTGAGGTCTGGGCCCTTGTTTTCTTTTTCGTGGAGAAGCGGCGTGTGGCCCCCGCGGGCCAGTGCTTCTTGACTCTTCAATGGGAAAAAGGACGCTGGACCTCCCGGCGGTGGGAGGCGGATGTCTATGGAGAGTGGACTGGCCTTGAGACCCTCGACTGAGGGGTTTGCTTCGAACGCGCCCAGCCACGGGAGGCTCAATGCAAGTTGCCGGTAGGTGTCGGGTTCGGTCACCCGAAGTAGATGTGGAACGGGGCTACTACGAGGTAGTGCTTGGCGACATGTGGCAGTAGCCCTTGACGAAGGCATTTCGTCGACAGGGAACTCGACCAGAGCCTGAGCCGGATTACTCCATGAGTGGAAGTTGTCTTGAGTGTGTGCGTGATTGGTACAGGGATACAGGCTTGGGTGACCTCAGTACGGCAGTGCAAAAAGCACGCGAAGAGCGCCGGAAGATCGAGCAAGGACTCGCGGATTGATACTCGTGCCTATCGAAAGCCATGCGATATGGACGCGGAATGGAAGAGCCCGGGCCCCAACCCTACCCAGGTGAGCTCGCGGCCGCTGGCTTCTTCACGTCAGCGGAGGTTGGAAATGGTTGAGCATGATCGCCCCAGGATTGCGGACTTCAACGACATCGTCGCGGGAGGGGCGGTGTCCGCTGACAGGGAGCTGCGATGGTGAGTGATGAGTCACTTCGAAAGAAGCTTCGGTCAGACGATGAGTTCGTGGTTCTCAAGGGACTCGCGGAGTTGGGGGGGATTGTGGATTTTACTCCTGCCGACGATGTCTTGGACCTGGCGATGGGGTATTTTCGGTACTTCGACTCTGAGTGGAGGCGTCAGTCGGTGTTCAGTGTTTCCCTTCACTGGTCGTATGCTCCCTCGCTCCCCTTGTTGATTGAATTGATAGGGAAGGAAGACGATGAAGACGTTCTTGATCTTTCGATCATGGCGATCGCGCACATGGGTCGAAATCATGAGGGACTTCGATGTGATGTGCTTCGTGTGCTGAAGGGACTCGTTGATGATCGCACCCGGCCGAGTCGGGTGTGGGGATTGGCGTATACCTGCGCCAGACGAATGTGTGGTGAGTTGAAGCCTGTTGAACATGCTCGGGGGATTGGAGATCCGGAGAGCGTGAGGGTCGAGGCGAGCTGGTTTGATTCGGCTCTTCTTCAATATGGATGTGGCGGGAAGCCGTGATGGTGAATCCCAGGCGAGCAGTGATTGAGAGTCTGGCCGAGGGCATTGGCAAGACCCGATGGGGCGACGACGAGGCGACTCTCAAGGACCTGTTTCCAGAGGCCAGAATCCAGCGCCGACCAGGAGTCGGCGCACCTCTCGTCATTCCGAACATCCTGGAGGGGGCCGGCGGCGTGGGGGTGAACGGATACTTCTTCTTCGGTTCTCGGGGGGTTGATTTTGCTGTTCTTACAGAAGTCTATGATGATGAAGATGGGGTGGATGTTCGCCCCTGCGTTCACTCGCTCGCACACCGCTTCGGTTTTGGGCCCATCAGTGACTCGACCAGGCAGGTATGGGTGGTGCACGGCGTGCAGGTCTTGCTCCTATTCCTATCCCCGAGCGAGGAGGGAGACGTTCCTCTCGAGTTTTACCTGAGAGTGAACCGCCCAGGGGTCATCCAGTCCGACTTTCGAATCTTTGAAGTGGCCCCCTCGCCCCCAAGGCGGGATCCAAGGGAGGCGCGTCCACCGCCGCCCGCATGGGACCACCCTGCGTTGACTGCCCCCGTCCGGCCAGATCGCTACGTTGTCTGCCCGTTCTGTGGAAAGGCCTTCAGTCTCGCCGACAAAGACCGCTGGAATGGCTCGCGCCACCTCTCCTGTGGACAGCGCCTCCAATTGGAGCAGGGCCAGGGCTCCTGACGGGACGTGTGTCTACCGGAGTCCGCGGGGCTGGTTCCGCATGTGCTGCATCCCGGCTAAAAGGGAGGCATGGAAAATTGGGGAGGTCGACGATGAGTGGTGCGCAGTTTGAGTCGTTGGGGCGAGTGTTGCTTGCGGTGGATGAGGATAGGATCTGGGGGTATGCGTTGTATATGCATGGCGGTCCGCCTTGGTCGGAAGATGCTGAGTGTATGTTCTTGGAGCGGGATGTCTATTCGGGAGATCTCCCTGAAGCGGCGGCCAGTAATGGGTTGAGGTATATTCTGTCGGCGTCTCACGTTTTTCAGGTTGTGAATAATGCTCGCCTTCAGCGGCCGGATGTCGATGCTGCTGGGCTTGTTGAGGCGTTGAGTTTCTACTTCAGGAATGATGCCTTTATTGTGTTTTGAGCTGGTTTCGCCTCTCGGGGACGAGCTGTTGGGCTGGTGATAATGAAACGCCCGGGCCAGCGCATCCATTCGCGCCAACCCGGGCTCCAATCCCATCCAGATGAACCGGCCTACGGCTTCTTCACGTCGTAGGACACCAGTTCCTCCAGGCGTTCTCCCTCCTCGCGGACCTTGCCAACGCCGGGGACCAGCCAGTACAGACGCTGCTTCTCCTCCTTCACCTCGCCGTTCTTGTTCAGCTTGTCGCGCTGGACCTTGATGGCATTCGTGAACGTGCCCGCGGGCGTCGTCACCGTGACGTCCTTCTCCAGCACCTTCCAGACGTACGTCGGATCCTTCCCCTCCGTTCCTCCCGCCGCGTAGGTGATCAGCTCGCGCACCTTGTCCTGGTGCTCCCAGGGCACGGAGTCCGGCGTCGCCGCCAGGGACTTCATCATCGCCGGGGACCAGGTCGTCGCCTTGGAAGCCAGACCGTCCGTGACGTCCTCCTCGCGCAGGCGCACCACCAGGCCGTTCGTCAGCTCCAACTGCCAGGAGTTCTCTTCGTAGACCGTGCCCGAGTTCGTGCGGTCCTGCCGGCTGTGCACCTTCACGGCCGTCATCGTCGTGTTCGGCACCGTCTCCGGACCCTGCACCGTCACGACCTTGTTGAAGACCCCCTCCACGTCATCCGTGATGCGGTAGGTCCACGTGGTGCCCGTGGTCAGCGGCCAGAGCGTCGTCAGCTCCGCCTGCTGATCCGGCTTCGTGCCGCCGCCCGTGCCCGGGTCCACCGCGTTGCCCGGCAGGTCCACCGTGCCGTCAGGGTTCGTCGTGGGCGCGCCCGGATCATTCCCCGTCGGCAGGCTGCCCCCGCCACCACAGGCGGCGAACGCTCCGCACGCCGCGAACAGCACCGCCAGCTTCCTGAACTTCATACCGTCTCCTCCCGCGCGCCCTTCGCGCTCACCGCCGTCCACCGCAGGCCCCGCAAGGGCGCCCCTTCCGTCCGTCCCAACGCCGCCGCCAGGCTTCCAGGCTCCGGCTCCTCCACTTCCAGCTCCACGCGCCGCGCGGAGAAATCCATCGCGCAGCTCTTCACCAGCACGTTGCGCTCCCCCAGCGCCGTCCTCAGCGTGGCCTCCGCTCGCACCAGGTCATCCGCCTGCGCGGACACCAGCAGCCGCTGCTTCGCCTCCTTCGTCGCCACGGCCTTCTTCTCGAACAGGTCCAGCACGAAGAGCAGCACCGCCACGAACCCCGTGCCCACGAACGCCAGCACCAGGTTTCCGTGGCCGCATGCCATGCCCAGGCCAATCACCAGGAACAGGATGGCCGCGTCGCGCGGGTCCTTCAGCCCCGAGCGGAACCGCACGAACCCGCCCAGGCCCACCAGACCGAAGGCCTTCGCCACGCTGTTGCCAATCACCGCGGTAATCACCGCCGCCGCCGCGCAGAGGAGGATCTGCGCCTGCACCATCTCCACCTTCGGCAGCGGCTTGCCCAGCACCACCCGCCAGGGCCGCGACGACAACACCGCGCCAATCAGCGCCGACGCCACCAGCCGGGGGAGGATGGCCCCCATCGACAGCGCCTGCAGCTCCTGCTCCACGTCCTGGAACAGGGCACCGAACGGACCCTCCATGGGCGTCATGCCTCCTGCCGCCCGGCGTCCACTCCCAGCGTCTCCGCCAGCGCCCGCGCCGGCCGCTGCGCCTGCTCCAGCGCGCGGGCGTGCGCCACCACCGCGTACGCGTTGCGCAGCACCGGCATCTTCCCGGCCTGCTCCTCCAGGATTCGCTCCAACAGCGCCCGCGTCTCCGCCACCAGCGGCAGCCCGCGCATCGACGACACCACCGTCGCCGGCCACCGGCGCGCCGCGGAGGCCCGCAGCTTCCACGCGGCTGGCGAGTCCATCCCGTCCACGGAGTCCAGCGCCTCCTTGGTGGACTGCGCGCCCCGCTCACGCATCGCCCAGGCCCGCGGCGTGTCCACGCCGGTCAGCGAACGCAGCACCAGCTTCAGCGCGCCCTTCTCCAACTGCTCGCGCAGGCCCACCGCCACCGGCGTCTCCAGCCCCGTGGTGCTCTTCAGCACCGCCAGCCGGTCGTGCGGAATCAGCGCGTCGCGCAGCGCCTCCGCGCGCTCCGTACTCAGGCCGCCCAGGCTGCGCGCCACCTCCGAGTACAGCTTGCGCTGCATGCCCGCCTCGCGGACCACCCAGGACTCCTCGCCGTCCACGCCCACCAGGCCCAGCAGCACCGCCGCCAGGTGGCCGTCCTTCAGGCCCCGCTCGCGCAGCGCCCACGCCTCCGGCGAGTCCTGGCGCTTGAGCCCCTCCAGCACCGCCGCCGGCGCCTGCGCGTACAGCCGCTGCCGCAGCGCGTGCGAGCGCGGGGACGTCACGAACCCCAGGCCCTCCGCCACGTCCGCCGGCACGCTCGCCGACAGCACGTCGCGCAGCGTCCACGCCGTGTCGTCATCCAGCCCGTTCAGGCTGCGCGCCACCAGCCCCGGCAGCCGCTCCGCGTATGCCAACCGGCGCTGGTGCGCGGGCAGGCCCGGGATGCCGTTGAGCAGCCACGCCGCCAGCTGCGGCTCGCGCGCCTCCAGGCCGTCCACCGCCTGGAAGAAGCGCTCCTCCACGTCGTCCACGCACACCGCGCCCGGCGTCGGCGGGGGAGGGGCGGGGACCAGCCGCTGCACCGGCTGCTCACGGCCCTCCAGCCGCGCGACCACCGCGTCCACCAGGCGCTGCTCCAGCACGCGCAGCGGCTGATCATTGTTCTCCAGGATGATCCACCGCGCCGGGTCCTTCCGGGCCTGCGCCAGGAACGCCTCGCGCACGCGCACCGCCAGCCCCGCGCCGACGAGGCCCTTGCGGCTGTCCGCGTCGTTCACCTTGCCGCTCTGCACCTTGCCCAGCCGCTTTCGCAGCCGCGCCAGGTCGGGGTCCACGTCCACCAGGATGACCAGGTCCGGCCACAGCCCCTGCGACGCCAGCTCACAGGAAGGCAGCAGCTGCTCCTCCTTCAGGCCCCGCCCACCGCCCGTCAGCGCCAGCTGCGAGTAGAGGTAGCGGTCGGTGATGCACACCTCGCCCCGCTTCAGCGCGGGCGCGATGACCTCTTCCAGCTGCTGCGCGTCGCGGGCCAGGTTCAGGAAGAACTCGGCGCGGGGGCCCATCTCCAGCAGCCGCGCGTCGCGCGTCAGGTCGCGGATGCGCCGCGCGGTGGGCGACTGCAATTCGCCGCCCTCGCGCGCGTGCGCGACCTTGTAGCCCAGCCGCTTCAGCCGGGACGCGAGCAGGTTGGACAGCGTCGTCTTGCCGCTGCCGTCAATGCCTTCGAAATCGATGAACACGGTGCCCTAACCCCCTACGACCCCAACGCCACCTGATGTGAAGGCATGCACCCGCGCCATGCCCTCCGCGAACTTGCTGTACGCCGACGCGCCCCCCGGATTGAGGGCCGACAGCCACTCGGGCAGCGCCGCCCCGAGGTGCTTCACCTCCACCACCACCCGCGAGTCCTCCCACACGGGCAGCCCCAGCCGCTCCACCGTCAGCGACACGGGCGACAGGGCCAGCTCCGGCGATACGGCGTGGAAGCCGATGTCCCGGTCCACCGTCACGCGCCACTCCTGCGACACCTGGTACACGTGCCGCCGGTACGTCACCGCCAGCACCGGCGACAGGCTGCCCCCCGCGATGAGCGGCAACAGGCTCACGCCGCCCTTGATGGCCCGGCCCAGCTCCGCGCGAGGCACCCACACGCGCCGCTTCCGCGTGAGTCCGCCGCGTTCGAGCTTCACCTCCAGCACCACGCGCTCGCGCCCCGCCGCGCCCACGTCCGGCGAGTACTCCTTCGTCCTCACCTTGAGGCAGTCGTCCGGCGTGAGCAGCGCGCGCTGGGCCAACGGATGGCCCGGCTTGTCGAAGTACACAGACACGATGCGCGTGGGCGGCGGCAGGTACCCGCCCAGCTCCTGCGACAGCCGTGCGCAGACCGCCTTGGCGTCCGGGGCCTCCAGCACGCGCTTGAACTCACGCCGCAGCTTCGTCACTTCCCCTTCAGCGAATGAGATCATCTCCAGGTGTCTCCTCAACGGAAGCGGGTGGCGAGCTGCACCGACAGCTCGAGCGCGGGCGCCACGTCCCCCGGCCGGAGCGCTCGCTCCGCCTGGACCTGCGCCTTGAACGAATCCGCCAACAACACGTTGAAGCCCCCCGTCACCGAATGCCCTTCCGCCTGGATGCCACCCTGCAATTGCAGCGCCTCCGCCCCCACCACCGGTTG
>NZ_RAWN01000217.1:0-15556 GCF_003668895.1 Corallococcus sp. AB045 | reverse complement strand
CTCCCCACGTGGCACGAACCACGCCACCAGGTGCGTCCGCCCCCCCACCCCGTCCAGCTCCGCGCAGCGGATCCGCGCGGAGCTGGACGGGGTGGGGGGGCGGACGCACCTGGTGGCGTGGTTCGTGCCACGTGGGGAGTGGGTGTACCGGCTCGTCTTCACCTGGCCACAGGCCTACCCGGCGTACGCGCGGGTGGTGGAGCGGATGACGGCGGACGTGCGCTTCGAGGAACCCGCGAGCCTGCGGGTCGCCCGGGCCCGGGCGTTGCTGGTGCCGGGCGTGGCGGGGCCGCTGCGGGAGCTGGGGCATGCGCTGCGGCGGTGGGGGCTGCCGGCGGATGCTGTAGAGCCCCTGGCGTCGGCGGTGCGGCTGGCGCCGACGCAGGTGGACACGCGCGTGGAGCTGGCCCGCGCGTACTTTGAATCCGGGCAGGTGGAGGCGGGCTGTCACTCCGCGGCGGAGGCGCGGGTGTATGGGCCTTCCGACACGGGCGCGCTGGAGGCCGGCGTGCGCTGCGCGCTGGCGCAGGGGGATACGGCCGAAGCCCTGCTGCGCCTGGAAGAGGCCCGTCGCGTGGACCCTCGGAATGCGCGCCTGCGCGCGGCCGAGGGCGCCTTGAAGGCGGCGGTCGAGGCGCCGGGGCCGGCTCCCCAGAGGCGGTGACGCGGGAGTTCAGCGCTCGCCGAACGGTCGCACCGCGAGCCCCGCGCCCAGCATCCCCTCGTCGCGCCGGAAGAGGCCCGCGTCGTTCAGCACTCCCGTGGCGGTGAGCCGCGCGAAGACCGGCGCGTCGTTGACCGCGAGGAGCACGTGCTCCAGCGCGACCTCGCCCCTCGCCCGGAAGTGGGCGCCGCCGTCGAAGTCGAAGCTCCAGCCCGCGAGCCCCGTCGCGCGCAGGGCCCACCTGCCATCCCGCGTCTCCCAGCCCGCGTCGAGCAGCAGGGACGTGAAGGGGGACGCCTCGTTCCGGGTGCCTTCCGGTGAGTGTCGCAGGGCATGGCTTGCGGCGGGGCCCACGGCCAGCCAGCCCCACTCCGTGTTCGTGCGGAGCGGATCCAGCAGCAGTCCCACGCGGCCCGTCTCCAGCGTCCAGCCCGGGCCCTCCCAGACGCGCCGCTCCAGGTGCGCCGCGCGCAGGGCGAGGGCGACGTCGAACGGGAAGGGGATGTTCCGGGGCCGGCCGATGGTGACGAGGAGGGAGCCTTCCTCCACGTGCCTGCGCAGCAGTCCGTCGTACGCGGTGAAGGTCAGCCCCTTCTGCTCGCCGCCCCACGCCTCCGTCATGAGCAGCCGGTGAGCGTCGATCCACAGCGAGTCCGCCTTGCTGCCGCTCGAGCGCACCGTGCGGACGAGGAGCCCCGTGCGCACGGCGAGGGCCTCCGCGTCGTCCTGCACACGCAGCGCGGTGCCCAGCACCCAGCCGGTGCCGGGGTCGAAGCAGGTGGGGAACGTCTCCCCGGCCGCTGTCTGGCCCTGACAGGACAGGCCGGGCGTGGTGCCCAGGAGCAATGCCAGCGCGAGCGCCACCATCCCGGACCTAGCCCTTCCCGGGAGAGGACGACGGCGCGGACCTTCTGGCCGGGGCCCACATGGAGAAGCGCAGGCCCGCCTGAGCGGACCACTCCCAGCCGGCGGGCGCGTTCGCCACGTCGTCACGCCACGTCCCGCGTCCGTCCAGCGTCAGGCTCACGGGCTGGTCGTTGATGGCCAGGGCGATGACCTCATAGCTCGCGCGCAGCCGCAGCCGCTCCGGACGCAGGGGGCGGCCCTCCACGGCTTCCGCGAACAGCACCTTCTGGGCCTCCGCGCCGAAGCGCACGTGGTGGAATCCGTCCCGGTCCAGCGTGAGGTCCCCCTCCAGCGCCGCCGCGGGAACGAGCGTGAAGAAGCCGTTCGTCCGGTCGCGCTCCAGGGCGGGACCGGCCCGCAGTCGCACGTAGGATACGAGGTCGCTCGAGTGCCACAGGTCCAGCGTCACGTTTGTCGCGACCACGGAGAGGAAGTCCGCGTGCACGTCCTCGCGGCGCGCCTGTTCGCCGTGGAGCACCTCCATCCAGAAGCCGAGGTTGGCGTAGATGTCGAAGCGCCTAGGGCGGCCGTAGAAGGTCGTCACCCGGAAGAGCGGCGCGTCATTCTGGCTGCGGAAGTCGTAGCGCAGGAGCGTGGCTTCGTAGGAGGGCGCGTCCCCCAGGTACAGCTCCGTGTCCAGCAGCGTCATCCGGTGCAGCCGGTCCGAGTCTCCTGGCCACTCCAGGTCCACGCCGAAGTCCACCCGCACGCGTTCCTCCAGGCGGTCCGTCTCGCGCACCCAGCGCGGCGCCCAGGCCCCGCCCACGTAGACGCGCCGGTGCAGGTCGAAGTTGTACTGGAGCACCCGCCCGCGCTCGTCGCGGTACCAGCCCGGCGGCGCCTCCGCGATGGCGGGCACCATGCGATACTGGCGCGCCGTCTCCGTGGGCATCAGGTTCGGCACGCACCGGTCCACCCGCTGCAGGGGCTGGTCCTTCTCGTGGCCCTCCACGTCCAGCTCATGGGCGGGCGACACCAGGCACTCCCGCTTCACGTCGTCGCAGTGGGCACGCCACGCTCCGGAAGGCACGGCGGGCGTGGGCGGCAGGGCGAGGCACCGCACCTGCCCACCATAGGGCTGCTGGGGAGACGACGCGTTTGGAACGGCCATCTGGAAGTCCCACGGCTCCGGCGCCGCGGGGGGCGTTGCCTCCACCGTCTCTTCGACCGGAGCTTCGACCGGAGCCTGGGGCTCCGTCCCCTCCGGCGCCTCCACCTGCCCCAGCAGGAAGGCACATCCCAGGGTCACCGCTGAAACCAGCATCACTGCTCCTCTTGAGATTGAGCGGCCCTTCGCGTTCCGGCCACGCGGTCAGGCTTGGTGATGGGGGGGCATTACAAGGCCCGTGCCCCTGGCTGGAGGACGGCCTTTCGCGGACTTGCCCGTGCGGCTGTGCAGGCGCCTGCACAGCCCCTGTGCACGCGGCAGCGCGTGCGCTGGCGCGAGAACGACGCACTCCCTTCCAGGTCGGTCGACCGGCGGGGGTGGTGGGGATATAAGCCCCCCGGCCCCATGGGGTGCACGGTGGCCCGTCCCGGACGACGAAGGAGCACGCGCGCGTGGCAAGCGACGGCGAAAAGAACTCGCAGGGGGAATCCACCTTCACCCAGGCCATCCTCGGTGATGACACCCTGACGTCTTCATGGGGGCGGCGGTGGCTGGCCCTGTCCTTCAGCGCGCGCGTGGTCCTGGCGACCGCGGGCTTCGCGGCGCTGCTCTTCGTGCCCTACCTGGGCGCGGTCGGCCTGTGGGACCCCTGGGAGACGCACTACGGCGAGGTGGGCCGGGAGATGATCCAGCGCGGCGACTACGTCTATCCCTTCTGGGAGAACGCGTGGTTCTTCTCCAAGCCGCCGCTCACCATGTGGATGCAGGCGCTGGGGATGAACCTCGTCGGCGCGCTCCGCGGCGACGGCGCCATGGGGCTCTACACGGAGTGGGGCATGCGCATGCCCTTCGCGCTCCTGAGCATCACCGCCGTGGCGCTCCTGTCGCTGGCGGTGGCGCGCGTGGTGAACATGCGCGCGGGCCTTGCCACGGGCTTCGTGCTGGCCACCATGCCGCTGTACTTCCTGCTCACCCGGCAGACCGTCACCGACACGCCCTTCGTCACCACCTTCGTGTGCGCCATGGCGTGCGCGATCATCGGGCAGTTGGATGACACCACGAAGCACCGCGCCGCCTGGTGGTACGCGTTCTACGTCTTCGCGGGCCTGGCCTCGCTGGCCAAGGGCCTGTTGGGCGTGGGCCTGCCCGCGGTCATCCTGGTGCTGTACGCGGTCGCTGGCGTCATCCCGTGGAACCGCGAGAGCCTGGAGGAGCACCTGCGCTGGCTCACCCGCGGCGAGGTCCGCGCCCAGGTGCGCGCGGGCACGCGGACCATGCCCGTGCTGTGGGCGCAGATGTACCGGATGAAGCTGGGCACGGGCATCCTCGTGTTCGCGGCGGTGGCGGTGCCCTGGTACCTGACGCTGGTGCTCTTCAACGGCGTGGACGACGAGGGCAAGCTGTTCTGGTACCGCTTCTTCATCCACGACCACCTGAACCGCCTCACCGCGGGCGTGCACACCACCACGCCGGGCGGGTCGTTCACCTACTTCATCGAACAGGGCGGCTTCGCCATCTTCCCGTGGGTGGCGCTCCTGCCCGGTGCGTTCGCGGTCGTGTCGCGCCTCAAGCTGCGCTCGCGGGACAAGGCGGACCACCTGGCGCTCATCGCCGTGCTGTGGGTGGCGTTCGCGTTCTACCTGCTGGCCTCCAGCGCGACGAAGTTCCACCACTACGTGTTCCCGGTGCTGCCGGGCCTGGCCATCCTCATCGCGCTGTTCGTGGACCGGCTGTGGAGGGACGGCATCTCCGAGCACGCGGTGAGCCTCATCTTCGGCCTGATTCTCTTCATCCTGGTGGGCAAGGACCTGGCGGAGAACCCCAAGGACTTCACCGACCTGTTCGTCTACAACTACGACCGGCCCTATCCGCAGGACCTGGTCACCAAGCCCATCGCGTTCTTCTCCTCGCGCCCGCTGTGGATGGGCGACCTGGTGACGCTGGTGCTGCTGGCCTTCGGCGTGTACCTGGCCTTCGACGCGTTCTCCTCCAAGGCGAAGCTGGAGCGCCCGGCCGCCGGGCGTGCCATCGCGCTGGGCCTGCTGCTCACCGGCGGGGCCACGCTGGCGGCGGTGGCTTCGCAGGGGCAGGTGTCCGCCATGGGGCTGTGGGGCGTGGCGCTGCTGGCCGTCGCGGGCTTCCTCATCTGGCAGGCGTCGCGGCCGGAGGAGGCGCCGGGGCGCACGGTGTTGCAGGCGGTGGGCTTCGGCCTGGCGCTGGTGGGCGTGGCGCTGGCGGTGCGCGGCTTCAAGGGACCGCCCGCGTCGGACGCGCTGTTCAAGGCCCTGTCCGGCACCATCAACGTGAAGGTGGGCATGGGCTTCGCGTTCGGCGTGGCCGGCGTGCTGGCGGCGGTCGCCGCGCTGCAGCGCTCGCGCGTGCTCTTGTTCAGCACCTTCTGGGGCCTGGCCGCGGCGTTCGCGCTCTGGTTCAACTGGGGCCACTGGGTGGACCTGTCCCACCACTGGACGCAGCGCGACCTGTTCTGGCGCTACTACAACCAGCGCAAGGCGGGCGAGCCCATCGCCGCGTACATGATGAACTGGCGCGGTGAGACGTTCTACTCGCGCAACACGGTGGAGCAGTTCCGCGCCAACGACGCCAACACGCGCATGCGCCAGTACGCGGCGCGGCCCGGCCGCGAGTGGGCGCTGGTGGAGCACAACCGCGTGAACCTGCTGCGCAACGCGGTGGGCTCCGACAAGAACGTCACCCTCATCGACCGGGACATCAACAACAAGTTCGTCCTGGTGACCATCGAGTGAGCATCCTCGTCCCGCCCCCGCTCGCGGAGCCCCCCGCGAGGGGAGGCCTGCGCGTCCGCGGACTGGCGAAGCGCTTCGGCGAGCGCACCGCCGTGGAGGACCTCACCTTCGACGTGCGGCCCGGCGAGGTGTTCGGCCTGCTGGGCCCCAACGGCGCGGGCAAGACGACGACGGTGCGCATGCTGACGGGGCTGCTGAGGCCCTCCAGCGGCGACGCGGAGGTGTGGGGCCACTCCGTCACGCACGACGGCGAGTCGCTGCGCAAGGTGGTGGGGCTGCTCACCGAACAGCCCGGGCTCTACGACCGGCTCACCGCGCGGGAGAACCTGCGCTTCTTCATGAAGCTGCATGAGATGGACGAGTCCGTCGCGTGGCCCCGGGCGAAGCACTACCTGGAGCGCTTCGGGCTGGGCGGCCGCGAGGACGACCCGTGCGGCGGCTTCAGCAAGGGCATGCGCCAGAAGCTGGCCATCGTGCGCACGCTGGTGCACGACCCGCGCGTCATCTTCCTGGATGAGCCCACCAGCGGCCTGGACCCGGAGTCCGCGCGCACCGTGCGCGACGCGGTGGCGGAGCTGGCCTCCGAGGGGCGCACCATCGTGCTGTGCTCGCACAACCTGGCGGAGGTGGAGCGGCTGTGCGAGCGCGTGGCCGTGGTGCGCCGCCGCCTGCTGGCGCTGGGCCCGGTGCGCGAATTGCGCCGCGCGGGCCAGTCGCTGGACGTGCGCGTGGAGGGCAATGCGGAGGCCTTCCTTCCCGCGCTGGCGGCGCTGCCCTTCCGGCCCAACGTGCTGGTGGAGGGCGGGCGCCTGCGGGTGATGCTGGCGGATGAGGCGCGGGCGCCGGACGTGGTGGCGCGCCTGGTGGCGGCGGGGGCTCGCGTGCACAGCGTGGTGCCCGCGCAGCGGCCGTTGGAAGAGGTGTACCTGGAGCTGCTGCGGGAAGAGGAGACGTGAGCATGGCCTTCCGGCCGCGACGCGCGTTGGCGGTGTTCTGGAAGGACTCGCTGGACCTGCGCAAGAACGTGGGCCTGCTCGTGTCCATGGCGGTGCTGCCGCTGGTGATGGTGACGGTGCCCATTGGCGTGGTGTGGACGTACGTGCGCCAGCCGGACCACGCGGACCTGCGCACGGTGGCGCTCTTCTACGACCCCACGCTGCCCCTGGGCGCGAGCGCGGCGCGCTTCCTCATCGACAAGTCGCTCACCGACTGGTTCGGCATGTTCCTGGTGATGCCCGTCTTCATCCCCATCCTCATCGCGTCCCAGAGCGTGGCGGGGGAGAAGGAGCGCCGCACGCTGGAGCCGCTGCTCGCGTCGCCCGTGTCCGCGGCGGAGCTGGTGGCGGGCAAGTGCCTGGCCGCGCTGGTTCCCGCGGTGGTGCTGACCTGGGTCGCCTTCGCGCTGTTCTGCGTGGGCGTGGACTGGGTGGCGTGGCCGCTGGTGGGCGCGCCGCTGATGCCCAATGCGCTGTGGGGCTTCGGCGTGTTCGTGCTCGCGCCGCTGTTCGCCTTCTTCGGCAACGGCGTCGCGGTGCTCATCTCCGCCCGGGTGAGCGAGGCGCGCATGGCGCAGCAGCTGTCCGCGCTGGTGGTGCTGCCGCTGGTGGGGCTGGTGGGAGGCCAGGTGGCCGGCGTGCTCAAGGCGGGCGTGGAGTACTACGCCATCCAGGGCGCGGTGGTGCTGGTGCTGGACTTCATCCTGCTGGCGGCCAGCATCCGGTTCCTGGACCGGGAACGTCTGGTCAGCCGCTGGGGTTGAGTCACTGGCGGGTTGGAGAGTGGACTGCCAGGGGGCCGGGCGGACGGGCAGGCGCCCGTGAAGCTGTTATGTTCCGGGCAGGATGCCGGGTGAAGCGCGGTGGCGCTTTCGCGCCGGCGGCCCCGCATTTAGGGGTTGGGGATACGAAGCTTTGAAGACCTGCCGCCCACGCGGCCACGGAGGCGCTGAAACAGACATGGGGATCTTCGACAGCATCAAGGGCGAGGCGCAGCGGAACTTCATCGCCCGCGCGGACAGCGCGAAGGGTGAGATCGTCTACAAGTATCCGGAGAAGAACGTCCGGATGAAGACGCAGCTCACCGTGGACGCGGATGAGGTGGCGCTGTTCGTCAAGGACGGCAAGGTGGAGGGGAAGCTGGGGCCCGGCCGCCACACGCTGGACACCAACAACATCCCGTTCCTGTCGCGCCTGCTGGAGGGCTTCACCGGCGGCAACATGTTCATGGCGGAGATCTTCTTCGTCTCCAACCGTGAGCACACGGGCGTGAAGTTCGGCGGCCCCATTGGCGACGTGCGCGACCCGGAGACGGGCCTGGGCATCGGCACCATGGTGTACGGCGACTTCTCCATCCGCGTGACGGAGCCGGAGAAGCTGGTGGTGGGCCTGGTCGGCATGGGCCGCGCCTCCAACGAGGAGTTCCTGGGCTGGTTCAAGGGCCAGGTGCTCAAGGTGACGCGCGACCGCACCGCCGAGCTGCTGGTGAAGAAGAAGTGGCCGCTGCTGGACGTGACGAGCGGCGCCTACGTGGAGGAGATGGAGCAGGAGATTCTCGCCGGCCTGAAGCCGCACGTGGACTCCTACGGCCTCACCATCGTCCGCATGGGCAACTTCGTCGTCAGCATCAAGCCCGAGGACGAAGTCACCCTGAAGAAGCTGTCCAAGGACGTCGCGTACTCGCGGCTGGCGGGCGGCTTCCAGCAGTACGCGCAAGGGCAGGCGATGCTCGGCGCGTCCGAGGGCATGGCCAAGGGTGGTGGCGGCTCCGACGGCGCCATGCAGGGCATGGGCATGGGCATGGGGTTCGGCATGGCGCAGATGTTCGCCAACCAGCAGCAGCAGCAGCAGCGCCCCGCGGAGCCCGCGCAGGCGGCTCCTCCCGCGGACACGCGCAGCCCGGCGCAGCGGCTCAAGGAGATCAAGGAGCTGAAGGACGCGGGCGTGCTCTCCGACGAGGAGTACGCCGCCAAGCGCGCGGAGCTGATGAAGCTGCTGTAGTCCCGCGGCTGTCCGCGCTGACTTGAACGAGGGCCCTGTCTCCCTGTGTGGAGGCGGGGCCTTCGCGCGTTTCAGGGGGCGGGCGTGCCGGGCACGGCGAGGCGCAGCTGTTCGTGCAGCGTCTCCGCGCGCAGGTAGAGGAACTGCACGTCGCCGAAGGCCAGCGTGGCGCCGTCGTGGAGCATCACCTGGGCCTTGAAGCCCAGGGGCGCGCCGTTGATGAAGGTGCCGTTCATGGACTGGGCGTCGCGCACGGAGAAGTCCCCGGTGCCCGCGTTCCAGCGCAGGGTGGCGTGGTGCTGGGAGACGGAGGGGTCCGGCACCACGAGGTCGCACGCGTCGGTGCGGCCCACGGTGAACTCCTCGCCGTCCTGGTTGGGCTGGAGGAAGTGCACCTCCAGGTTGTCGAAGTCGCGCAGCATCGCGAGCAGCCGCTCCTCCATGCGCGAGCGGTGCGCCATCCCCACCGTGCGCATGCCCACCATGCCCGGGGCCACCACGGCCTTGAAGGCGGCGTCCACGGGCTGCTGGATGAGGGCGATAGCGCCGGACGCGGACCGGAAGGACTCCAGCGAGGCTCCCGCGAAGGGACGGAGCTGTTTCACGGACACCATGGCCCTGGACCCTACGTGCAACCGGCGGGGACGGGAAGGGCCCGGTGGGGCGTGGAGGCGTGTGCCTACGAGGCCAGCGACGTGGCCTGGGCCCGGGGCATCTGGGGCACCGGAGGCGGCGCCGGCGGTGGGGACGGCTGCGCGGGCGTGTCGTCCAACCGGCGCAGGTCCAGCTTCATGGGCACCTGGAGCGTGGTGCTCAGCCGCAAGAGCAGCACGTCCGGCGCGAGCCCGTTCTCACCAATCGCCTGCGTCACTTCGCGCGCGGAGGGCGCGGTGCCCCGGGCCCAGAGCTCCTTGAGGAACGCGCCCGCCTCCGGCGCGTGCCACCACGCCGGGCCAAAGCGCGCCTTCAGCTGACCCTGGAGCTGCCCCGCCAGGAACCACGCCCGGAAGCTGTCGGCGGACTGGTAGAAGTCCTCCTGGTCCACGAGGTATCGCTCCACGTCGTCCGCCGTCATCGGCATGGCGCCCGTGCGCGCCATCAGCGCGCGGTACAGCTCGCGCGGATCCACGTCCGTGCGGCGGTGCAGCTCCAGCTGGTAGAGCAGCCGGCCCGCAGCGTGGCGGATGAGGTACAGCTTGTGCGCGCTGGAGGCCGCCAGGTACTGGGCGCGCTTGTCCGCATCTCCCAGCACGCCCGCGTTCTCCTCCAGCCACACCGGGTCCTCCAGCAGGTCCTCGAAGAGCGCGGAGTACGCCTCGCCCACGGTGGGGTTGCCCAGCCGCGCCAGCTCGAAGCGGGCCTCCTGGGTGAAGGCCGTGTGCAGGAGGTGCCCCACTTCATGCAGCACGCGGCCCTGGTGCAGCACGCCCGTGCCCGGCTTGAAGGACAGCCTCACGTCGGACGGCACCTTCACCGCCAGGGCCAGCGGACGCGGGTTCTTCCGCGGCAGGTCGCGCGCGTCCACCTTCACGTTGGGCAGCGCGTTCAGGTCGATGCCCAGCCCCGCCACCGTGGCCTGGGCCTTCGCCAGCGACTCGCCCTTGGGGAACGCGTCCTCCACCTCGCGCGAGCGGAACAGGCGCGGGATGTCCGCGCGCGTGATTTGCGCGAAGGGCAGCCCCAGCTCGCGCTGGGAGAGCCGCTCCATCACCAGCCGGTACGGTTCCTGGGTGGCCTGGAGCACTTCCTCCGCCAGCTGCGCCAGCCGCTCCAGGTCCGCCTGCCGCAGCTCGCTGCCGAAGGCCTCGTAGGACTCGAAGCCCATCTGCTGCACCAGCTCGCGGGTGCGTGACTCGCGGCGCAGGAGCGTCTGGTTGAGGCGCGTGAGCGCGGGCGTGGCCGCCGCGTAGAGCGCCTTGCGCCGGAGGGCGCTCTTCTCGTTGGCGAGCAGCCGCTCCAGGTCGTGGTAGCTCACCTCGCGCCCGTCCACGTTCAGCTTGAGGGACGCCTCCAGGTTGGCGGAGGCGTCGTTGTGCTCGGCCAGCTCGTGCGACAGGAACTCACCGGCGAAGTGACCGTGGAGCGCGGTGAGGGCGCGCAGCTCGCGCGGGTCCTTGGTCAGGTGTCGCAGCCGGTCGATGCGCCGCAGGTTCTCCAGGCTGAAGAGCGCCTGCTTGCCGCTGTAGGTGGCGGCGATGTCCACCGCCTTGCCCTCCGTCCAGAAGTCCCAGACGAGCCGGTGCTGCTCCTCCAGGAGGAGCGCGGCCTCCGTGGACAGGGCGTTCACCTCTCCGGTCAGCAGTTCTTCCTCGCTGGGAGGGGGGACCACCACCGGGGGTGGCGCCTTGTGACAGGCGCTCAGCAAACACATGGCGGCGGCGAGGAGGGACGGAATCCTTGGGGACATGGGCCGCCCATGTTACTTCCGACCCGCCGATGCCCAACGTAAACCCATGGCGAGCGGCCCGGGGACGCCAGGGCCTCTACTCCGCCCTGCGACAGTTCTTCGCTGGCCAGGGTTACCTGGAAGTGGAGACGCCGCTGCTCGTGCCCACGCCCGGCATGGAGCCGTACATCTCCGCCTTCGAGACGCCCTTCGTCCCGGAGACGGACCTGGGCAAGGCGCGCACGCTCTACCTGCACACCAGCCCCGAGTACGCGATGAAGCGCCTGCTCGCGCAGGGCGCGGGGCCGCTGTTCCAGATATGCAAGGTGTTCCGGAACGGCGAGGTATCCCAGACGCACAACCCGGAGTTCACGCTGCTGGAGTTCTACCGGCCGCACGCGGACTACCACGCCATCATGGACGACCTGGAGGGCGCGCTGGCGGCGGCGGGCCGGGTGGCGGCGGACGCGAAGGAGGGTGACCCTGTCGCGGACCCCGCCTTCTTCACGCGCACGCCATACGAGCGCGTGACGGTGCGGGACGCGGTGCTGCGCGCCACGGGCGTGGACATCCACGTGCACCCGGACGGCGCGTCGCTCAAGCGGGCCGCGGACGCCGTGGGCGTGCACACCGGGAACTCCACGTCCTTCGACGACGTCTTCTTCCACCTCTTCCTGGAGCGGGTGGAGCGGGGGCTCGGCCACGAGCGGCCCACCTTCCTCATCGAGTACCCCGCGTCCATGGCGGCGCTGTCCCGGCTGAAGCCCGGCGACGGCCGCGTGGCGGAGCGGGTGGAGCTGTACGCGAAGGGGCTGGAGCTGGCGAACGGCTTCTCTGAATTGACGGACGCGGTGGAGCAGCGCGCGCGGCTGGTGGAGGAGCAGGAGCTGCGCCGCAAGCTGGGCCGCGCCGTGTATCCCCTGGACGAGCGCTTCCTGGAGGCGGTGGGCCGCATGCCGCCGTCCGCGGGCATCGCCGTGGGGCTCGACCGAATCCTGATGCTGCTGCTCGGGGTCCAGCGCATCGAGGACGTCCTCCTGTTCCCCGCCCACGGGTTCGTCTGATGCTCAAGGTGCTCCAGACGCTGTTCGCTGGCACGGCCACGGTGGGCCTCACGGGCGTGACGTCCGCGACGGTGACGCTGCTGTCCGGGTTGGAGCAGCACCCGGCGGCGGACAAGGTGCTGGGGGCCTGGGGGCGCTCGGCGCTGGCGGCCGCGGGCGTGCGGCACGAAGCCTTCGGCCTGGAGAACATCCCGAAGGACGGCAACGTCGTCTTCGTGAGCAACCACCAGTCGCACTTCGACGCGATGGTGAACTTCGCGCACATCGACAAGCACACGCGCTACGTCGCCAAGGCGGAGCTCTTCAAGGTGCCCGTGTTCGGCCGGGCCATGCGCGTCGCGGGCAACATCCCCGTGCAGCGCACCGGCGGCGCGGATGACCGGGCCCGGCTCCAGGAGGCCGTGACGGCGCTGCGCGAGCGGGTCAGCGTGCTCTTCTACGCGGAAGGCACGCGCAGCCCGGATGGCGAGCTGAGGCCCTTCAAGAAGGGCGCCGCCACGCTGGCCATCCAGGCGCAGGTCCCCGTCGTCCCCATGGCCGTCTCCGGCACGCGGCTCATCCTCCCCAAGGGCGGGCGGGCCATCCAGTGGGGCCAGCGGGTCGCGTTGGTGGTGGGCAAGCCCGTGCCCACCGAAGGGCTGACGTTGGCTGACCGGGATACCCTTACCCGCCGCCTGGAAGAAGCGGTGGCGGGGCTGTACGCCGAGGCGCGCCAGCGCTCGGGAGACATTTCATGAAGAAGAGCACCCAGGCCCAGTCGCAGGCCCACCCCTGGCACGGCATCGCGCCCGGGCCGGAGGCCCCTGAAGTCGTCACCGCGTACATCGAGATCGTCCCCACGGACGCCGTGAAGTACGAGATGGACAAGGAGTCCGGCATCCTGATGCTGGACCGGCCGCAGCGCTTCAGCAGCCAGTGCCCCACGCTCTACGGCTTCATCCCGCGCACGTACTGCGGCGAGCAGGTGGCGAAGCGCTGCGCGGAGCGCACCGGCCACAAGGACATCCTCGGCGACGGGGACCCCATCGACATCTGCGTGCTGACGGAGAAGGTCGTCTCCAACGGCAACCTGCTGGTGCACGCGGTGCCCGTGGGCGGCTTCCGCATGGTCGACGGCAATGAGGCCGACGACAAGATCATCGCGGTGCTGGAGTCGGACCTCGTGTACGGCGAGCTCCAGTACATCGCGCAGCTGCCGCGCCCGCTGCTGGACCGCCTGAAGCACTACTTCCTCACCTACAAGCAGATCCCGGGCGAGGGAAAGCGCAGCGTGGAGATCGCGGAGGTCTACGACCGGCAGGAGGCGCTGGAGGTCATCCGCCGCAGCATGCGCGACTACGACAAGCTCTTCGTGGAGCCGGAGGCGAAGCCCGCGAAGAAGTCCGCGCCGGCCGCTCGCCGCAAGACGGCCGTGGCGAAGGCGGCGGCCAAGGGCCCCATGGGCCGGAGCAAGAAGTAGCCGCTTCCTGAAGTCCCACCGCGCGGGAAGGGCAGGGCCCCGAAGGGCCCCCTTCTCGTCGCGTGTGGGGCCTGCCTACGAGCGGCGGGCGCGCTTGGGCGCGGAGGTGGCGGCGCGCTTGCCCCGGGCCGGAGCGGCGGCCTTGCGCGCCGTCTTGGCCTTGGCGGCGGAGGCCGTCTTCGCCACCTTCTTGGTGGCCTTCTTCGCCGCGGTCTTCACGCGGGCGGCGGCCTTCTTGGCCACGGCCTTCACCTTGCCCACGACCTTCTTCGCGGCCTTCTTCGCCGGGGCCACGGCCCGGCGCACGGAGGGCTTCTTGCCCGCGGCGGCCTTCTTGGCCGGCTTCGCGGCGGGGCCGGGGACGGCGGTACCCCGGGCGGGCAACTGGTCCACGAGCTTCTTCGGCGCGATGGCGCGGTAGCTCTCGTCGATCCACGCCTTGATGACGGGCACCGGCACCTGCGAGGCCTCGTCGAAGTGGGCGGTCACCCAGCCGCTCTTTCCCAGGCCGTACTCGGTGGGCTCGGTGAAGGGCAGCGTGAGGGCGGCGTCCTTCGAGTCGGGCAGCTTGGCGGAGAGGTTCAGCTTCTCGCCGTCGACGGTCATGAAGAGGAAGGTCTTGTCATTGACCTTCATCGCGCGGTGGCCCCAGGGGAAGTCCTCGTGGGCGCCGGGGTAGCTCATCGCATGTTCGCGCAGTACCGCTTCGACCTTCTGCGTCTCGTTCTCTGCGGGCATGGGCACCTGGCTTCGTTGTGGGTCGTGACAGCTTAACCGCACCTGTCTCATCCAGCGTATTCCCCAATGTGTCGGTTGCAGGAGGAAAGACAGGTGACGGGTCACCCGTGGTTTCCCGCATCCGTCGGAGCCCTTGGTCCTAGGTACGGGGTGGGGGGCACGCATAGTCTCGGGGTCAACGATAAGGAGTCGTTTCCCGATGCCCCAGTCACTGCTCGCCACGGATGGCTACAAGTTCAGCATGGCGGAGGCCGGCTGGCCCCTGCGGAAGGAAACGTTCTACTACTCGCACCGCAAGGGCGGGCCCCAGGTGATGCCGCTGGACCTGGCGGCCTGGGTGAAGAACCTGCTGCCGGAGCCGCAGCCGGACGACTACGCGTTCCTCGCCCGCCACGACTACGAGATGGGCGTGGGCTTCAAGGCGGCCATCCTGCGCAAGGCGCAGCTGTCCGTGCGAGCCATTCCGCGGGGCGCGCTGTTCCTGCCGCGCGAGCCCATCCTCACCATCACGGGCCCCTCCGCGCTGGTGTCCTGGCTGGAGCCGATGCTGTTGCAGCTCAACTACCGCGTCCAGGTGGCCACTCAGGCGCTGCAGGACCGCGAGGCCCTGGCCCGGACGCTGGCCACGGTGACGTGCGAGGAGGAGAAGCGCATCGCCCTGGAGACGCTGGACCAGGTGGGCGTGCGGGCCATGTCCATCCAGGTGGACCCGGAAGGCTACGTGCGGCGGGTGCGGGCGCAGGTGCAGGAGCTGGTGGACGTCGTCGAGGACCCCTCGCGCATCTTCGAGGTGGGCCTGCGCGCGGCGACCTGTCTGGAGCAGCACGAGCTGGCCCTGCGCGCGTGCCAGGACGCGGGCGTGCAGCGCACGAGCAACGTGGAGGGCGCGCGGGTGCTGGGCATGATTCCCGTGGGCACCATGGGCCACGAGCACGTGCAGCGCTACGGCTCCGACGACGCGGCCTACCGCGCGATGCACGAGCGCCGGCCGCAGCGCTCCAGCTACCTCTTGGACACCTTCGACACGCTGACGTCGGGCATCCCCGCGGCGTTCAAGCTCATCTCGGAGGAGCCGCAGGGCGGGGACTCCATCCGGTTCGACTCCGGGAACAAGAAGCTCCAGTACCTGTACGCGGTGACACGCGCGCGCGACCTGGGCATCAAGCCGGTCATCATCCTGGAGGACGGCCTGGACGCGCAGATGACGCGCGAGTTCGAGGAGCTGCGCAAGCAGGTGGGCTGGGAGCCGACGACGCAGTTCTACGGCTACGGCGGCCACATCGTGGCGCGCACCATGTCCCATGCGCTGACGCGCGACCGGGTGGCGGCCATCTACAAGCTGTCGTGCTCGGGCGCGACGCCGGTGATGAAGTTCGGCAACGAGCTGGCGGAGGGCAAGCAGAGCGTGCCCGGGACGCCCATCGTCTTCCGCCGCCGCACGGGCACGGGGCCGCTGGGGCTGGTGGGGCA
>NZ_RAWN01000216.1:0-15569 GCF_003668895.1 Corallococcus sp. AB045 | reverse complement strand
GCCCCTCGCGCCGTGCGCCCCGACCCCGCCGGCATGGCCCGGGCGGTCCGCGACTTCCTCACCGCCGCGGGGCTCGACCTCCAGGACGTGAACCTGGTGGACACGCCCACGCGCGTGGCCGACGTGTGGGCGAACGGCTTCCTCGACGGCTACGGCCGCACGCCCGAGGAGGCGCTCGGGAAGACCTACCCCGCGCCCGCGGACTCCTCCGGAGAACTGGTCGTCGTGACGGACCTGCGCTTCCACTCCATGTGCCCGCACCACCTGCTGCCCTTCACCGGCCGCGCCCACGTGGCCTACGTGCCGGGTTCGCGCGTGGTGGGCTTCGGGCGCATCGGCGCGCTGGTGGATCTCTTCGCGCACCGGCTCATCCTCCAGGAGGACCTGGCGCGGCAGGTGGCGCGCTCGCTCGCCCGCGTGCTCGACAGTCCCGCCACCGCCTGCATCCTGGAGGCGGAGCAGGCGTGTCTGCGGTTGAGGGCCGACCACCAGCGCGACGCCGTCACCCACGCGGAGGCCTATGAAGGACGCCTGCGCCGCGACGGCCCCCTGCGCCGCGAGCTGTGGGCCCGCCTGGGGGCTCGCTCGGGGGCGGGCCGATGAACCCGGCCTCCCAGACCTTCGAGCGGGTAGCGCCCGAGCGCGTGGCGAAGGTGCTGGAGGCCCTGGCGGACGTGCTGTCCCCAGGCCAGGTGAAGCGCGACGAGGCCACGCTCGACGCCTACGCGCGCGACGAGTCCGACAGCGGCGTGTACCGGCCCGACGCCGTCCTCCTGCCGGAGACCACCGCGCAGGTGTCCGCCATCTTCAAGGCGTGCCAGGCGCACGGCGTGCCCTTCACCCCCTGCGGCGCGCGCAGCGGAAAGAGCGGCGGCTCGCTGCCCCTGAAGGGCGGCATGGCGGTCAGCCTGGAGCGCATGAGCCGGATCCGCTCCATCTCCAAGGAGGACCTCACCGCGGTGGTGGAGCCCGGCGTGGTGACGGGCGACCTGATGAAGGCCGTGGAGGCGCAAGGGCTCTTCTATCCACCGGATCCGAACTCCTGGGAGTTCTGCACGCTGGGCGGCAACGTGGCGGAGAACGCCGGCGGCCCGCGCGCCCTGAAGTACGGCGTCACGCGCGACTACGTCATCGGCCTGGAGTGGGTGATGCCGGACGGCGAGGTGCTGCGCGTGGGCCGGCGCACCATCAAGGGCGTGGCCGGCTATGACCTGGTGGGGCTCTTCGTGGGCTCCGAGGGCACGCTCGGCGTGGCCACCGAAATCACGGTGCAGCTGATTCCACTGCCCCGTCAGGTGATGACCGCGCTGGTGGTGTTCCCCTCCGTGCTGGACGCGGCGCGAGGCGTCTCCGCGGTGCTCGCCGCTGGCCTCCTGCCGCGCTGCCTGGAGCTCATCGACGAGGTCGCCGTCCAGGCCATCGTGCACCGGGGCAGCTTCCAGTTCCCTCCGGACGCGGGCGCCGCCCTCATCGCCGAGGTCGACGGCAACACGCCCGAAGGCGTGCTCGCGGAGCTCCAACTGTTGGGGGACATCTGCAATCAGCACGGAGCCACCCAGACCCTGGTGGCCCAGGACGAAAGTCAGCGCGAGAAGCTGTGGGCGGCGCGGCGGGTGATCTCCCCGGCGCTGCGCGCGCTCAAGCCAGCCAAGATTTCCGAAGACATCGTGGTGCCCCGCTCGAAAATTCCCGAGATCATCGAGCGGCTGAAGAAGATGGGCGAGGAGCTGGGGCTCACCGTGGCCACGTATGGCCACGCGGGCGACGGCAACCTGCACGCCAACATCCTGTACGAAGGTGCCAGCCAGCGCCCCCTCGTGGACGAGGCGCTGCGCCGCATGCTGGTGCTCACCGTTGAGCTGGGAGGCACCATCACCGGTGAGCACGGCGTGGGGCACGCGAAGCGGGAATATCTGGCGCTGGAGCAGGCGCCCGCGCTGCTGGACCTGCAGCGCCGCCTGAAGGACTTTTTCGATCCATCAGGTCTGCTCAATCCCGAGAAAATCTTCCCCGCTCCCAAGCGTTGAAGACTTCGTGACCGGAAACGTAGGTGCTGTCCCACCCGTCGCGTCGCGCGCTGCCAAGGGCCCGGAAGTGCGAGTGCGTGACGGGCTTTTGACAAGGGGAGGAGGGCGAAACGCCCTTCTTGGAAGGAATGAGAAACCCTTTCCGCCGTTGCGCGTCCTAGTGACAGGTGGACGCGGTTCGTCGGGGGATTCATCGCGTCCGGCAGTTTCGAACGGAAGGACGGGAAATCATGGCCAACTCGACGAAGTTCGCGGCAGAGGGCCTTTCGCATTACCTGCGTCACCTGGGCGGCCACCAGCAGCTCACGCGTGAACAGGAGTACGAGCTGGCCCGCCAGGCCCGCAAGGGTGACGAGAGCGCCCGACAGACGCTCGCCAGCTCCAACCTCGCTTTCGTGGTCGCCGTGGCGAAGAAGTTCGCCAACCGCGGGGCCCGCCTGGACGACCTCATCCAGGAAGGCAACGTCGGCCTCATGAAGGCCATCGAGCACTTCGACCCGAAGAAGAACGTGCGCTTCGCCACCTATGCCGTGTGGTGGATCCGCGCCTACATCACCCGCTATCTGAAGGACAACCGCAGCCAGGTGCGCGGCGGTGAGGCGGAGCGCGGCAGCATGGTGGACTTCTCGCTGGACGCCACCATCGACGAGGAGGGCGAGACGACCTTCCTCGACCGGCTGGAGGACGGCGGTCCCTCCCCGCAGGAGACGTTCCTCTCCCGCGAGCAGGACACCGAAATCCAGGATGCCCTGTCCAAGGTGCGCAAGCGCATTGGCGACCTGGGCTGGGACATCCTCCAGGAGCGCCTCACGCAGGACAAGCCGCTGACGCTGGAGGAGCTGGGCCAGCGCTGGGGCGTGTCGCGCGAGCGCGTGCGCCAGGTGGAGCTGAAGACGAAGAACTTCCTGGAGCGCTACCTCATCGCGTTCAACGAGAACGAGGAGCACACCGCCACGGCCGACGCGGCCTGAAGCGGAAGGGCAAAAGGCAGCATCTGTTGCATCGCTGACGGGACCTGACGGGGTGTTCGCACCTTGCCGGTCCCGTCTTCGTTTTTGCCGCGCTGCGTCTGGTACGTTCGGTTGATGGTAGGCGAGCGTGCGTGCTAAGGCTTTTCGATGCGCTTGAAATTGCTTGCCCTTTGGGTGCTTTGGGCCATCCCGGCAAACGCTGCGGATCCCGCGCTGCTCGACCAACTCGACGCGTTGTACGCGAAGCGCAGTGACGCGGAGTCCGTGAAGGCGCTGGACAAGGAAGTGTCCGAGGCGCTGAAGGCCGCGCCGGACGACTTCGACCTGGCGTGGCGCAAGGCGCGCATCCTCCAGTGGCAGGCGGACGGCGCCACGGAGAAGAAGCTCAAGATGGTCCTGGGCAAGCAGACCTGGGAGGCCGGGGACAAGGCCTCCAAGCTCCAGCCGGCGCGCGTGGAGGGCTACTACTTCGCCGCGTGCGGCATCGGCTCCTATTCGCAGGCCGTGGGCATCATGAAGGCGCTGGGCGACGGGCTGGAGGGCAAGTTCAACGAGCGCCTGGACACCGCGCTGAAGCTCGACGCCACGTACGAGTACGGTGGTCCCTGGCTGGTGAAGGGGCGTTATTTCTATGAGTTGCCCTGGCCGAAGCGCGACCTGGGCAAGTCCGTCGAGTACTACCAGAAGGCCATCGCCAAGTTTCCGCAGTCGCTGCGCGCGCACTACTACCTGGCCGAGACGTTGCTGAAGGACGGCAAGGCGAAGGACGCGAGCGCGGCAATCGAGAAGGTCAAGCAGGGAAGCACCGCGTACAACCCCGCTGAGGGGCAGCGCGTGCAGCAGTGGGCCAAGAAGGTGGATGCCGACATCCAGGAGGAGCTCAAGTGAGGGCAGAGAGTCAGGTCACGACGGCTCCCGCGGCGGGCGGGACGCAGGAGCAGAACCTCGTCCAGTTGCTCGTTCAGCGGGCTCAGAACGCCTCCAAGGTAGGCGTGACGCACAAGAAGGACGGGCGCTGGCAGGACGTCACGTTCGCGCAGGTACTGGAGGACGTGAAGGCGCAGGCGGCGGGCCTCATCGCCCAGGGCGTTCAGCCCGGGGACCGGGTCGCCATTTTCGCCAACACCAGCTTGCAGTGGATCATCGCGGACCTGGCCATCAGCGCGGCCCAGGCCATCACGGTGCCCATCTATGGCTCCAACACGCCGGATGAGTGCCGCTACGTCCTGAACCACTCGGAGACGAAGCTGCTGCTCGTCGACAACGACGAGAAGGACGCCAAGCAGGCGGGCCGCCTGTCCCGCGTGCGCTCCAAGCTGGGGGACATCCCCACGCTGCAGAAGATCGTCGTCTTCGAAGGCCCCATCTCCGGCGACAAGGAGATCTCGCTCGCGGACATGGTGGCCTCCGGCAAGGGCATCCCCCAGGCCGCCGAGTCCGCGTTCACCGAGCGCGTGGGGCAGGTGAAGTTGGACGAGACCAACATGCTCGTCTACACCTCCGGCACCACGGGCGACCCCAAGGGCGTCATCCTCACCCACGGCAACTGGGCCTATGAAGCGAAGGCCACCCAGGCCATGGGGATGATGAAGCCGGAAGACTCCGTCATGCTCTTCCTGCCCCTGGCGCACGTGTTCGCCCAGGTGGTGAAGGCCGCGTGGCTGTCCATGGGCTTCCGCCTGATCATCGCGGAGTCGGTGGACAAGCTGCTCGCGAACCTGGCGGAGACGCGCCCCACGGTGCTGCCGTCCGTGCCGCGCGTGTTCGAGAAGGTCTACAACAACGTCGTGGCCAACGGCTCGGCGGCGCCCGGCGTGAAGGGCAAGCTCTTCAAGTGGGCCTTCGGCCTGTTCGACGAGTACTCCGAGGCCAAGAGCCAGGGCCGCGAGTACAGCTCGCTCCAGTTCAGCCTGGCGAAGAAGCTCGTGTTCTCCAAGGTGCGCAAGACCCTGGACGAGAAGCTGGGCGGCAACATGCGCATCTTCATCTCCGGCGGCGCGCCGCTGTCCCGGAAGATCGCGTACTTCTTCGACCTGCTCGACCTCAAGGTCCTGGAGGGCTACGGCCTCACGGAGACGAGCGCCCCGTGCAACGCGAACCGCGTGGAGAAGATCAAGATCGGCACCGTGGGCCCGCCGGTGCCGGGCACGGAGATCAAGATCGCCGCGGACGGTGAGATTCTGGTGCGTGGCCCCTGCGTGATGAAGGGCTACTACAAGAACCCCGCCGCCACCGCGGAGGTGCTGGATCCGGACGGCTGGTTCCACACCGGTGACATCGGCGAGGTGGACTCCGACAACTACCTGCGCATCACCGACCGCAAGAAGGACATCATCGTCACCGCGGGCGGCAAGAACGTGGCGCCTCAGAACATCGAGAACACGCTCAAGACCTTCCCGCTCATCAGCCAGGCCATGGTGTACGGCGACAAGCGGCCGTTCCTGGTGGCGCTGATCACCGTGT
Source organism: Corallococcus sp. AB045 (assembly GCF_003668895.1). NCBI lineage: Bacteria > Pseudomonadati > Myxococcota > Myxococcia > Myxococcales > Myxococcaceae > Corallococcus > Corallococcus sp. AB045. The sequence goes on along the minus strand of NZ_RAWN01000216.1, from coordinate 10,108 downwards.
CCGAGGACCCGGCGCGCAAGCTGCTGGAGGACAAGGGCATCGCGGTGGGCACCTACGCGCAGAACTCCCAGCGGCCGGAGATCAAGGCGGCCGTCGAGGAGATCATCAAGAAGGTGAACGCGGAGATCCCCCCGTACTCCAGCATCAAGAAGATCGCGGTGATGGACGCGGACTTCACGCAGGAGTCCGGTGAGCTCACGCCCACCCTCAAGGTGAAGCGCAAGGTCGCCAGCCAGAAGTACATCAAGACCATCGACGCCATGTACGAAGGCGCGAAGGTCATGGACTGACGCACCAAAAGCCCGACGCCCGTCCCTGGCCGCTTTCGAGCGGTCACGGTACGGGCGTCACGGGTGAACGTTCAGCGATGTCTTGACGTCAGGGGCGGGGCCTTCCCGGGCCCACCCGGACGGACCCACAATCAGGCGTTGTGGCTGGGCGACTTGGCGGCGACGTCCTTGTCCACGGTGGTGGACGCGGACAGCGTGCCGGGCTTCTTGTCGCCAGCGTCGTCCTTCTCGTCGTCGCTGGAGAAGCCGCGCTTGAAGTTGCGGAGCGCGCTGCCCAGGGACGAGCCGAGCTGCGGCAACCGCGAACCGCCAAACAGCAGCAGCAGCGCCGCGAAAATCAGAAGAATCTCAGGAAGCTTCAATCCCATGGCTTCGCTCCTCACGAAATACGCGGGGGAGCATACCGGTGGGAGGTGGGTCGCGCTAGCAACTCCAGCGGCCGGGACTCACGCCTGCCAGCCCGCTGGATGCCCGAGTTCCGCTGGCAGCGATAAGGGCAGCGTGAGGAAGAGGGTGGTGCCGCCCGCGTCCGCCTGGGCGCCCACCTGGCCACCGTGGGCCTCCACCTCCTGCCGGGCCAGGAAGACGCGCAGCGGATCCTCCAGCTTGCGCTCGCGGAAGGCGCGCTCCTCGCACTGGAAGACAGCGGTGATGTCCTCTTCCGGAACGGCCGCGCCATCGCGGCGCACCTCCACCCGCACCTGGTGACCCAGGCGCTCGGCGCGCACGTGGAGCGCTTCGCCCGGCTGCGCGCGCGCCAGCAGGTGGTGCACGAAGGCCTCCACCGCGTGCTGGATGCGGCCCGCGTCCACCGTCACGTCTGGCAGCTCCGGCAGCGTGTCCAGCTCCAGCCCCACGTTGGCGGCGGACGCCGCGGCCCGCGTGCGCTCCACCGCGGCATCCAGGATGGGCAGGAGCGGCTGGCGCTCGCGCTCACACGCCAGCGCGCCCAGGTCCGCGCGGCTGGAGTCGAAGAAGTCCTGGGCGAAGGAGAGCGCCCGGTCCGCGTTGCGCAGGATGGTCTCCAGCCCGCGCTGCGCCTTGGGCTCCAGCGGGATGCGCCCGTTGAGCAGCAGCGCCGCGTACGAGCGGATGTTGGCCAGCGACCCGCGCAAATCGTGCGACGCGAGCGACAGGAAGCGCACGCGGTCCTCCACGCGCTCGCCTGGCGGTGAAGCCTGGGGCACCCGGGGTGAAGCCGTTTCCGTGCTCCAGGGCACCGGCAGCGCCCAGAGCAGGCGTCCGCCGTCCTCCAGCGACTCTTCACCCACCAGCAGGGTGCGGTCCTGGCGCTCCCACAGGTTGCGCTCGCCGTCCTTGCGGCGGAAGCCCACGGCGGCCATCAGCCCGTCGATGCCCGTCACGGCTGGCATGGGAGGCAGGGCCTCCAGCCCCAGGTAGTCCAGGAGCAGGGGACCGAGCAGGCGGGGTGTCCCCTGACGGGGCAGCAGCGCGAGCCCCGGCGCGGTTTCGTTGACTCCAGGCGTCTCCCCCATCCACGTCACGCGGACCTCCCCTGGCCGTGCCTCGAATCAACGGAAGGGTGGGCAGTGACTGTCGGTTTTGCAACGGGCACCGGCTCCGTCCGCGGGCCCCTTGATTTCTTGCACCCGGGGGGCCAGTGATGGTGGAAGATCCATCTCCGGAAGCGGTATCGAGGAGACACCTCTGACCTCGCTCAACGCACAGCATGCTGACGCACCCGTGGTGCTCGTCGTGGACGATGATCCCGACATCCTGGAGGCGCTCTCGGAGATCCTGGAGGCCGAGGGCTTCGAGATCCGCCGTGCCCGCAACGGCAAGGAAGCCCTGGAGCGCCTGGAGCCGGACCCTCCGCACCTCATCCTCCTGGACCTGATGATGCCGGTGATGGACGGCTGGGAGTTCGCCCAGCGCATGCGCCAGAAGCCGGACTTCGCGGGCATCCCCATCATCGTCCTCAGCGCGGACCGCAACGTCGGCAGCAAGGCGAAGGACATTGGCGCCATGGGCCACCTGGCCAAGCCCTTCGAGCTCAACGACCTGCTGTCGATGGTGCGACAGTCCCTCAGCCCCTCGGCGGACACCTCGCGCGTCTGAGCACGGCGCCCGTGGCCGTGCTTGACCCGACGGTGGGGCGCCACTACGGTCCGCGCAGGCTTGATTCACCAGTCAACGCTGAACGCTAAGGAGCGAGTCATGGCGACCGCGAAGGACATCATCGAGACGCAGATTCCCGGCAAGCTGCAGGAGAAGCCGGAGCTGGCGAAGGACATCAACGCCATCATCCACTTCGACGTCTCCGGTGACGGCGGCGGCAAGTGGACGCTGGACACCACCAAGTCGGAAGGCTGGGTGTCCGAGGGTCTCAACGGTGCGTCGAAGATGACGGTCACCGTCAGCAACGACGACTTCGTGAAGATCCGCGAGGGCAAGCTGAACCCGCAGATGGCCGCCATGCAGGGCAAGCTCAAGTTCAAGCCGATGGACATGGGCCTCGCCATGAAGCTGGCGAAGCTGCTGGCCTGAGCCTCTCCGTATCGTGTCGTACCGACGGCGCGTCACCCCTGGCGGGGACGCGCCGTCTGCATGTCTCCACTTCCCCCTGGAGCCCCCCTCCATGTCCGAGCCGTCTTCCCCCCTCGCGGGCCTGCGGGTGCTGGACCTGTCACGCCTGTTGCCCGGCCCGTACGCGACGCTGGTGCTCGCCGACCTGGGCGCCACCGTGGACACCGTGGAGGACCCGGACGTGGGGGACGCCACCCGCCACATGCCGCCGCACCGCGACGGGGAGGGCGCGCTCTACTACGGGCTGCACCGCAACAAGCGCTCGCTCACGCTGAACCTCAAGACGCCTGAAGGGCGTGACGCGCTGCTGCGGCTCGTGTCCCACTACGACGTGCTGGTGGAGAGCTTCCGCCCCGGCGTGATGGACAAGCTGGGCGTGGGCGAGGCGGTGCTGCGCCAGAAGAACCCGCGGCTCATCTACTGCGCCATCTCCGGCTACGGCCAGACGGGGCCGGACCGGCTCAAGGCGGGGCATGACCTCAACTACGTGGCCCGCGCGGGCCTGCTGGGTTACGGCGGCGAAGCAGGTGGCGCGCCCGCGTTCCCGGGCGTGCAGGTGGCGGACATCGGCGGAGGCAGCCTCTTCGCTCTGGTGGGCATCCTGGCCGCGCTGCACGAGCGTGAGCGCACCGGTGTGGGCCGCTTCGTGGACGTGTCCATGACGGACGGCGCGCTGGCGTTCCTCCACCTGCACCTGGCCTCGCGCCTGTTCATGGGGAAGGAGGGCGCGCCGCTCCAGCGCGGAACCGAGCCGCTCAACGGCGGCTATCCCAGCTATGGCCTGTACCGCACCGCGGACGACCGCTGGCTCGCGGTGGGCGCGCTGGAGCCCAGGTTCTTTGGCGCGCTGTGCGCGAAGCTGGGCCGCCCGGAGCTGCTGGATGACGCGTACTCGGGTGGCGAAGACGGCGCGCGCGTGAAGGCGGAGCTCACCCGCATCTTCGCGGGCCAGCCCCTGGCGCACTGGCGTGAGCAGCTCTCCGGCGCGGAGTTCTGCGTGGAGCCGGTGGCGGAAGGCGACGAGGTGCTCGCGGATCCGCAGCTGCGCGCGCGTGGCCTCTTCGCGGAGACGGACGATGCGCAGCGCGGCATCCGCGTCACGCACCTGCTCACGCCGCTGCGCATGGGCGACGTCGCGCTGCGTCCACCGCCCACGCTCGGACAGCACTCGCGCGTCATCCTGGAAGACGCAGGTTTCACGCCCGAAGAAATCTCGCGCCTGATTGCATGAATGACGCGTGAAAAGAACCCAAGAGGGTGGGTTCGTACGCGGATCCAAAGTGACCCGTTGATGATTGACAGGTCTGGAGCCACAGTTAGTCTTTCCTGTTTTAGACTGGGAAATCGACTTTCAAGCCCTGAGAAGGAAGGTCCCCCGTGCCCGACGCACAGGAGCTCGAGTCATATATCCGACGAAAATTCGCGGAAAACGTGGGTCTCACGGAAGGAGAGTTGTTTTCCGAAGACCTCACACTCGCGGCGTTGATTACACGCTCCGAGCGCATGACCAACAGCGTCGACTTGATGGAAGCCTTTGCCCGCACTTCCAACGGGTTGCGCAAGGATTATGGACTGAGGGTTCGCCTGCCGGCGCTGTCCCTCGATACGACCGTGTCCAAGGTCCTGGCGGTCTTCATGGGTGAAGTCACGAACCCAGAGCGGAAGTCGGCATGAGCGTCCTCGCGCGCGGCCTCGAGCACGAAGAAGCGACCGTCGTCCCCCCCAAGGCCCTCTCGCCCGAAGGCCGCCCGGCCATCCAGGCGGAGCTGTACGAAGCCCTCACCCAGCGGGGGCAGTCCCTGGTGGACATCACCTGGGAGCAGCAGCGGCTGCACGAGTCGCGGCGCTGGAGCGTGGTGGAGCTGCTCTCCCACGTGGACGTCGCGCACGTGGGTGAAGCCGACCGGCACCTGGTGTGGAACGCGGGGCGGGCGGAGCTGACGACGAAGCCGGGCGCGGACCGGCTGGAGCGGCTGGCGGATCAGGAGTGCCGCCGGTGGCAGGAGAAGAACCCCACCGTCGCCGCCATCATGCAGGCGTGCGGCACGTGGAGCCGCTACTGGAATGAGGAGGAGGCGCACCACGAGACGGCGTTCAACCGCCTGTCCTCGGTGCTGGGGCTGGAGGTCATCTCCGACGCCACCTTCATCGAGTTCCGCAAGGTCTTCCCCGACGACGACATGCTGCGCACGCTCACGCTGCTGTCCATCTCCGAGGTGGTGGCGGCGGTGGACTACGGCCAGTGCTCGCAGATGGTCCAGGACCCGGGCCTGCGCGCGCTGTTCAAGCAGGTGGCGGCGGACGAAGTGCAGCACATGAACTACTTCATCGCCTTCGCCAAGGCGCTGGTGGACAGCGGCGCGTACAAGGCGAAGGAGGCGTTCGCGGTGGCGCACCTCTTCCTGCGCGACGGAGGCGAGGTGCACGGCAGCAAGCGCGAGCGCGTGGAGAGCCGCGATACCCACGTCAACTGGTGGGATCGGCTGGAGCACCGCGAGGGCTTCTACGCCCCGGACGCGCTGCGCAAGAAGGAGCAGCTCATCTTCCACGCCCTCAAGCGCATCACCGGCATCACGGTGGCGTCGCGAGAGGAGCTGGAGGACACCTGGATGGACCTCGTCGGGTGCTGATGGGCCTGGGCCACGACCTCCAGGCCATCTCGGAGCTGGAGGCCGCCCGGGCCCTGCGGGAGCCGGATGTCTTCTTCACCGCCGCGGAGCTCGCCCACTTCGAGCGCGCGGCGGATCCGGTGCAGAGCCTGGCGGCGGGCTTCAGCGCGAAGGAGGCCCTCTTCAAGGCGCTGCCCGCGGTCGCGGGTTGGTTCTGGACGGACGCAGAGCTCGTCCACGACGCCCGGCACGCGCCGCGCTTCCTGTTTCACGGCACGCTCGCGGAGCACCTGGCGCGCGAGGGCCTGCAGGTCTCTGTTTCGCTGTCGCATAGCGGAGGGTTCGTCTCGACAGTGGTCATCGTGACGCGCGCTCCGTCCCCCTGAAGTCGCTGTCATCCCCCCGGCAGCCGAAGGACATCCCCCCGTGCACTTCGAAGAGTCGTCGCTCACGCTGCGCGTGCGTCCCAATGACCTGGACATCCTGGGGCACGTGAACAACGCCACCACGCTGGAGTACCTGGAGGCCGGCCGTTGGGCCTGGCTGGAGCGGCAGGGGCTGACGCGCGGGGGGCCGGTGGTGGCGGTGGTGTCGCGCGTGGAGGTGGACTACCGCCGGGAGATTCCCCCGGGGGACGTGGTGGTGCACACGGAGTTGGAGTCGCCCGCGGCGGACGAGCTGGAGCCGGACGGCATCAACTACCGCGCGCGGTTCCGTCAGCGCGTGTTCCTGACGGTGGGCGGGCCGGTGGCGGTGGAGGCGCTGGTGAGCGTGGCCTTCCTGGACGCGCGGGCCCGGTCGCTCGCGTCGCTGCAGCAGTTCCTGGACGCCGCGCGCGCCCCGGTGGCCCCTGTCGAGGATCCGCGCCCATGAGCACGAACGTGAAGCCGGAGCTCGCGTCGCTGGAGTTCTGGGTGCCCACGTCCCAGGAGCACGCGCTGCACGTCGTGGAGGCGCGCCTGTCCGGGACGCCGGACTCCGCGCCCGGCATCCTCTTCGTGCCGGGGCTGTTCTCCGACGGCCGCTTCTTCCTGGGCGGGCAGGGGGATGGGTTCGCGCGCACGTTCGTGGACGCGGGCTGTGTGTCGTACGTCGCGTCCCTGCGCGGGCATGGCAAGAGCCGCTGGCCCGCGAAGCGCGCGTACGACTGGAGCTTCGATACGTACGTGCGCCACGACATCCCGGACCTGGTGCGGGCCGTGCGCGCGCGTCACACCGGGCCGTTGTTCATCCTGGCCCACAGCATGGCGGGCTACGCGGTGCTGGCGGCGCTGGGGGTGGACCCCTCGCTCCAGGCGTCGCTGTCCGGCGTGTGCACGCTGTCGTCGGCGGTGAACGACTACAGCGACGGCGGGTTCAAGAAGCGCTTCCAGCTGGGCTTCTCGTCCACGGTGGCGGGGATGTTGGGACGCTTCCCGGCGAAGGCGCTGAAGCAGGGGCCCTGGGACGAACCGGCGGGCGTGATGCGGCAGTTCACGGACTGGGCGCCCACGGGCGCGTTCCGGAGCACGGATGGCGCGACGAACTACTGGAGCGCGCTGGGCAACGTGACGCTGCCGGTGTTCGCGGGCGTGGGCGCGGCGGACGTGTTCCATGCGTCACCGCAGCGCGCGCAGAAGCTGGTGGCCCACCTGGGCAGTGCCCGCAAGGATTTGTTCGTCCTGGGGCGCGCGCAGGGGCTGAGCTGGGACGCGGGCCACTTCGACGTGGTGCGCGGAGAGCGCGCCCGCGCGGAGGTGCTGCCTCGCGTGCTCGCGTGGATGCGCCAGGTGGCGCCCTCACACTGAAGGACTGAAGGACCCGGAGGAGGGGAGGCTTTTCACATGCTCGACATCATCCAGCGACTGGAAGCGGTGGATCCGCGGCGCGGCCTGTTTCTCTACGACGACTTCGTCGGGCCGCCGGAGTTCGTGCCCTACCGGGAGTTCGCCTCCCGGGTGGCCGGGGCGGCGGAGCACTTCCGTGCGCACGGCGTGGCGCCGGGCACGCGCGTGGTGCTGCCCTTCGAAACCTCCTCGTCCGTCATCTTCGCCTTCCTGGGGCTGATGGAGCTGGGCGCGGTGCCCCTGTCCGTGAAGCCGTACATCCTGAGCACGCCGAAGGGGCCCTACCGGGACTTCCTCGCGCGCATCCGCGAGCGCTATGGCGCGCTGCTCGTGCTGGACGTGCCCAGCATTGCTGGACTGGAGCTGCCCCTGGAGCGCCTGCCGTCGCCGCCCACGGGCGCGAAGCGTCCCGGTGTGAAGCTGCGCGAGGTGGCGCCCGGGGAGCTGGCGTTCGTGCAGTTCTCGTCGGGGTCCACGTCGTTCCCCAAGGGCGTGCCCATCACCCAGGAGAACCTGGCCGCGAACCTGCGGATGATCATCCGGCACGACAGCCGCACGTCCGAGGACCGGGTGACGAGCTGGCTGCCGCTGTACCACGACATGGGGCTCATCGGCGGGCTGCTCACCTGCATCACGGTGGGCAATGATCTGCTGTTGGCCCAGCCCGCGTCGTTCCTGATGGACCCCATGGGCTGGCTGGAGCTCATCTCCTCCGAGAAGGTGATGGGCTCCGTCATCCCCAACTTCGCCATCGACTACGCGCTGAAGTCGCTCAAGTCGGCGGACGCGGCTGACCTGAAGCGGTTGGACCTGTCGCGCGTGCAGAGCATCTACCTGGGCAGCGAGCCCATCAACATCCCCAACCTGGAGCAGTTCCTGGACATCCTCGCCCCGTGCGGTCTGCGGCGCGACGTGTTCATGCCCTGCTACGGCATGGCGGAGACGGTGCTGATGGTCGCGAGCGTGCCGCCGCGCCAGACGGTGCGCGTCATCACCGCGCCCAACGGTCAGCCGGCCATCTCCGTGGGCCGCCCGCTGACGGAGTTCGAGGTGCGGCTGCGCGCGGAGGACGGCCGGTTGTGCGGCGAGGGCGAACTGGGAGAAATCGAGCTGCGCGGCGGCAGCCTGGCGCCGTCGTACTTCCTGGATGACCGGCCCCTGCGCGGCGACGACGGCTACTACGCCACGGGCGATCTGGGCTTCCAGAAGGAGGGCGAGCTCTTCATCACCGGGCGGATCAACGACCGCATCAAGGTGAACGGCCAGAGCTTCTTCTCCGCGGACTTCGAGCAGGCCGTGGAGCGGCTGGGCTTCATCCGCCCGGGCCGCACCGCCGTCATCCAGGTGAAGGGCCGTCTCGTGGTGCTGGCGGAGGTGAACCACCCGGCCGCGTTGGAGCGCCTGGAGGACAGCCGCAAGCAGGTCTGCCAGTCGGTGTTGGAGACGGTAGGCGTGACGCTCCCGAAAGAGGACGTCCTCTTCATCCGTTACGGCCAACTCCAGAAGACGAGCAGCGGCAAGCTCCAGCGCCGCGCCATCACGGAGGCCTACGAGCAGGGCCGCATCCGCACCGTGACGCCCATGGAGCTGCGCGCGGACCTGCTCCAGATGCGCGCGCAGCGGCTCGTGCTGGGCTCGGTGATGGTCGCGCGGCAGCGGGGCCGCCGGTGGATGGCCTCCGGGAAGGCGGCGCTCTCCGCGGGACTCCGGCGGCTCCGGCCGGGAGGCCAGCGTCAGGACGGGCCCTGAGCGGGTTCCGAGCCTCGGGAGCCTCGGGCCTCAACGGACCTTCGTGGAGGCCCACAGGTCCCAGCCGCGCGCCGCGTGGCACGCATCGCCCACCAGGTCCAGGGCGAGCTGGGGCTGCGTCCGGGACAGCGCCTCCGTGTCGCGGAAGGCGCCCGTGGCCTCCAGGCGGAGCGTGGCGTGCTCCAGCGCGGCCTTCGCCTCCGCCACCGCCCGGGCCTGCGCGGGCGTGGGCTTCCAGCCCGTCTGGTCCCGGTAGCGCCCCAGCGCCTCCAGGAAGTGGCCGTAGAACTTCACCATCTGCACCAGCACCGGGACGCGGTACGCGGGCGCCGCGGTGAGCGCGGCCTCGTACTGCTTCGCCTCCGAACCCAGCCGGTACACCAGCACGTCCACCTGCGCGTCCAGCCGCGGGCCCCACGCCTTGCGCACCGCGGGGAAGCGCGCCCAGCCCGCGACGGCCTGGAAGAAGTGGAGCCCGCCACACGGGTGCGCGTAGATGCCCTGCTTGTTCTTGGGCACCTGGGGAAGGCCCGCCTTCATGCCCCGGAGCAGCTCCGCGTTCGCGGACTCCAGCGTGGCGAGCGCGGTGTCCATCACCGCGTCCATGCGCACCGTCTCCCCCGCGCCGTTGACGAACGAGCCCCCGGGCTCCAGCACGTGTGACAGTGCGTCCAGCGCCCACGCTCCGTCCGGCGACGCGGCGAGCGCGGGGCGGAAGTCGTGCTGGAGTGATGCCACCAGCTCCCGCAGCGTCACCTTGCCCCACGCGGTGGGGAACACCTGCGAGCGCGGGTATCCCGCGAGCAGGAAGGTCTTCACCTGGAGCGCCGGGTGGGGCTCCACGGGCGTGCCGTCCGGGGTGAAGGCGTCGAAGAAGTAGCGGGCCGTGCCTCCCGCGTCGGGCGCGTCGCGGCGCAGGAACCCCGCGACGATGGCGTCCGAGGCCGCGCGGCCATCCCGCGCGCGGAAGGCCTTGCCGTCCAGGTCCATGCCGTGCGCGAGCGCCCAGGGGCTGGACGGATCCGCCGCGTGCGTGCGGCACTGCGCGTGGAGCACCGCGGACGCGGAAGGGGCAGCGGGGGAGGGC
>NZ_RAWN01000215.1:0-15614 GCF_003668895.1 Corallococcus sp. AB045 | reverse complement strand
GCGGGACGGGGCAGGGGCAGCACGGCAGGACGGGCGGTACGGGGCGGTACGGCACATCACGCAGACGGGCAGACACTTCATCCTCGGAGAACGAAGACCATGGCGACCAAGACCCAGAAGCAGACCATCCAGCGCAAGGCCCGTCAGATGAAGGCGAAGACGGTGAAGGCCGTGTCCAGCGCCGGCAAGCAGGCGAAGCGCGTGCAGGTGACGCTCGGTGACCTGATCGCCGCGGCCTTCGACACCGTGGGTGGCGAGGCTCGCAAGGTGGCCAGGGTGGTCTCCTCCACCGACATGACGCTGGCGACCGGAAAGCACATTGTCTTCGTGGGGTGATGCTTTCCGCCGGCCGGGCGCGGACGACATCGGGGATTCCACTCCAGGGCCAGGTGAACGACGTGAAACGCATTCTCAGCCCCGGACGCAACTGCTGGACGCGTTCGGAAACGCATGACGCGGGCGTGCTGGTGGACGCCCGGGACTACTACCGGGAGCTGTACAGGGCCATCCGGAAGGCCCGCCGCTCCATCGTCATCACCGGTTGGCAGTTCGACAGCGACGTGACGTTGCTGCGCGGTGAGGACCTGGAGGAGGCCAAGGGAGGCGAAGTCCGGCTGCTGCCGCTGTTGGATCAGATGTGCCGGGAGAACCCGGAGCTGCACGTCTACATCCTCGCGTGGGACTTCAGCATGCTGCTCGCCATGGAGCGCGAGTGGATGCAGAACCTGCTCTTCAACTGGACGACGAACGAGCGGCTGCGCTTCCGCTTCGATTCCTCCAGTCCGCTCTACGGCGCCCATCACCAGAAGCTCGTCGTCGTCGACGGCGTGATGGCGTTCACCGGCGGCATGGACGTGTGTGACTGCCGCTGGGACGACCGGGACCACCCCGCGCGCTCGAAGCTGCGCTGCGACTCCGGCCGCGACCCGCACGGGCCCTACCACGACGTGCAGACGGTGCTGACCGGCCCCGCGGTGAAGCCGCTCGCGGAGCTGTTCGAGGCGCGCTGGGCGCACTCGGGCGGAGGCGAGCTCCACCTGGAGCCCGTGAACCGCGACGACCTGACTTTCGAAGCGACGATGCCCGCGCCTCCAGGCCCGGTGGCCATCAGCCGCACCTTCGGCAAGACGCTGCTGCCTCCGCAAGCGGAGGTGCAGGAGATCCGCGCGCTGTACGTGGACGCCATCGACGCGGCCGAGCGCTTCATCTACATCGAGAACCAGTACTTCTCCTCACGCGCCATCTACGACGCGCTCGTCAAGCGCATGCGCGCGGCCGGACGGCCCCGGCTCCAGGTGATGCTGGTGCTGCCCCGTCAGCCGGAAGCGCTGCGCGAGCAGATCGCCATGGGCTTGGCCCAGGTGCGCCTGCTGCGCGCGCTGCGCGAGGTGGCCTCCGAGACGGGCCACGGCTTCGCGGTGTACGGCTCGGCGGCGAAGGACGAGGACGGCTCGGACGTCTTCACGTACATCCACTCGAAGGTGCTCATCGTGGATGACACCTTCATGACCATCGGCTCCGCGAACACGACCAACCGCAGCCTGGGATTGGATTCGGAGCTCAACCTGAGCTGGGAGGCGGAAGCGCCCGGGGACGCCGTGTCGCGCGCCATCCGCCGTGTGCGTGTGTCGCTGATGGCGGAGCACGTGGGCCTGGCCGGCGTGGCCGCGCTGCGACCGCTGGTGGACGCGAACCAGTTGGTGGAGACGTTGGACGGGCTGGCCCATGCGGGACAGCACCGGCTGCGTCCGCACCCGCTGGAGACGGTGTTCGACCAGAACCCCCTCTTCAAGCCGCTGGAGCCGGAGGAGTTCCTCATCGACCCGGAGGAGTCGGTGCTGGACGAGTCCCTCTTCGAGGCCCTGCACAAGGGCGACGATGGCCTCTTCGCCTCCGGCGTGCGCCTCTTGTCGCGCTGGCTCGTGGGCAAGTCGTGCGAGACGGCCCGGCGGCACAGCGCCATCCTGCCCTGCGCTCCCGCCCAGGAAGAGGGCGGGACAGCGGGGCACTAGCGGCGGGCGAAGTCCACGCCCACGCCCGCGCCCGCGCTCACGCCTTGCACCAGCGTGCCGTCCGGCTGCGGGAAGGTCACCGTGGCGCCGGCGCCCCAGATGTACATGGCGGGCAGCACTCGCTGGCGGAACTCCGCCGCCACCGAGTAGCGGGGCTTGTCGCCCAGGCCCACCACGATCACGCGCGCGATGCCTCGCGACTCGCCGCCCGGGGTGCTGAAGCTCAGGGACAGGTCTCCGTCCGCGCGGCCGAAGGCGGAGTACTCCACGGCGCCGCTGGCCACCACCTCCGGGGAGTCCGGTCCGTCGCCTCGCGCCACGGACATCTCCAGGTAGCCGGAGAAGTCCTTGGGCACGCGCTGGTCGGACTGGGGCTCCTCGGAGAGGCCCACGGCGGAGAAGCGCGACAGCTCGTAGCCCGCGCCGAAGTAGCCGAAGCGGAAGCCGCCGCCCTGGCGGCGCCCCTGCACGGTGACGCTGAGCTGCGTGCCCTTGAAGTTGCCCTCGAACGCGACGCCCAGCATGCCGCCCACGTCCTGCGCGCCATCGTTGAGCCGCGCGCCGCCGGCGAGCAGGGCCCACGAGCGCAGCCGCTCACCCTTGTACATGGCGAACTCGCCGCCCACCGACGCCACCGTGGCCTCCGGCGTCACCCCGCCGGCCTCGCCGAAGTCGTGCGCCGCCGAGGCGCGCACCAGGTAGCGGTCGAAGTTGCCCTCGCTGTCGCTGGCGATGCGGCCGATGTCCAGCAGCAGCTCGCCGGAGAACACGCGCGCGGCGAGCACGTCGCTGGCCAGCAGCTGCACGCGCGCGGGCCCCGCGGTGAACGACAGCGTGCCGCCCGCCGGGTGGTAGTTCGGGTTGAGCTGGTTGTCGTAGCGGTTCACCAGGTAGCCGCGCCCCAGCGACTCCTCCAGGAACGGCTGCACACGCAGGCCGAAGCGGCCGGACTCGTCGCCGATGCGCAGCAGGCGCACCACCTGGCCGTAGTCGCTGCGCTCGTCCCAGTCCTCGCGCCGCAGCCACGCGCCGTAGTCGTCGTCCTTCTGCTTCGGCTCGCTGTCCCAGAGCCGGAAGCGCAGCGGCGCGCCCAGCATGAAGGCGAAGTCCTCGCCGCCATCCACGCCCAGGGACGGGTACGCGTAGCCGAACAGGTCCTGCTTCCCACCCCGCGTCCCGGACGGGAAGCTCAGCGGCCCCACCTCCAGGAGCGCCCGGAACCCGATGCCCTCCGAGGAATCCCCCGAGCTCCCCGACGACTCCGGCGCGGAGTACGTCTCCTGCTGCGGATCATTGGGGACCTCCTCGATGCTGGAGGACTGGGAGTGAAGCAGCGCGATGAGGGCCACGAAGGGAGCACCAGTCATTGGTGCTCACTCTAGTTGGCGCGGCGCGGGCTGGACAGACGAATACCCGGGACGGCCCGTGAGCGGGCTTTCCCGGGTATCCGCCCTCGCGTGGGGTGCGATGACTAGTTCGTGGGATCCGGCGTGGCGTCCGGCTCCACCTTGGAGGTGTCCGTGCTGGGCGCGTCCACGTCGCTGTTGAGGGCGCCGGACCCGGTCTCGTCGCTCACTTCGCTCTTGCCCTCGGTGCTGGTGGCGCCGGAGCCGCCAGTGCCGCCGAGGTTGCCCTCGGTGCCCAGGTTGCCCTTCTCCTGGGGGTCGCGGTTCTGGTTCACCGCGCCGGAGGGGGACTGGGTGTCGCCCAGCTCGGTGGGCGTGTTCTGCTGGACGTCCCACTTCTCGCCGTCGCCGGTCTTCACGGCCTCGTCGGGCGCGCCGGAGCCGCCGGTGGCCTCGCCCTCGTAGACGGTGGGCGCGTTCATGCGGTCGCGCTTCTCCAGGTCGCTGACGTTGCCGGTCTCACCGGGCAGCTCCTGGGAGGAGGAGTCCGAGGACGAGGAGTCGATGCTCTCGCTGGTGTCCAGGGACTCGCCCGCGCTGCCCGAGCCTCCGATGGCACCGGCTTCCGGTGACGAGGCCTCGCGGGTGTTGGCGTTGTGGCTGGCGCAACCGTACAGCGACAGGGCGGCGATCGCCGCGAACAGAGGGAGCTTCATGGGAAATCTCCGTGTGTGTCGGGTTTGAAGTCGGCTGCCAGAAATCTGGTTGCCCTTCCGACAGAGACAAGGACACACACGGTCCGCTGCTCCCCGACCCTTACCTGAGCGGCCGGGCGAGCGGGCGCTCAGGTGCCGGGCTGTAGGCGCTAGAGCTTCTTGCGCCGCTTCGACGAGGACGGCGCGGCATCGGTGTCCGCGGCGTCCGCCTTGCGCTTGTCGCCCACCTTCGCCGTCTCCTTGCTGCTGGACATGGCCTCCCCCTTGTCATCCAGGGTGAAGAGGCGCTCCTTGGTGAGCAGCCGGTCCGGGCCGAAGGTCTGGTGCGCGTGGAAGAGGCGCTCGGCGCGCTCCGTGGGCTTGCCCTTCGCGTCCAGCGGCGTGTCGAAGCCGGTGCTGATCTTCGTGTTCTGCGTCCGGTTGCCCAGGCGCAGGTTGCCCGGCGAGTCGAAGGTGTCCTTCAGCACGTCCTTGTAGGCGCCGAAGCGCGTGCCCTGATCAGGACCCTGCATCGCGGTGAGGGTGTTCTGGAGCGCGCCGTTGCGCTTCGCCTGCACCTGCGCCGGAGTCAGCTCGCCCTGACGTTCGGCGAGCGTGGCGCGTGAGTAGCCCTGCATGCGGCCCACGCCCGCGGCCTGCTGCGCCAGGCCCTGCTGCACCTGCTTCTGGGCCGCGGCCTTCTCCTTGGGCGTGGCGGCCGTGCCCAGCTTCTGGTTGCCGGTGTTCGTGTTCTTCACGCCCTCCTTGAACTGGAGCGTCTCGTGGTTGAGGACGTTCTGGCCGGTGCCGGAGGCGATGACGTGGTTGATGCTGGAGGCGGGCGCCTTGTTCTTCGCGCTCCCCGCGACCAGCGCCTCCTGCTCCGTCAGCGGACGCCCGGAGGCCGTCGCCGCCTTCGTGTACGTGGTGTGTGAATCGCTGTACTGGGTCAGGCGGTTCAGGGAGTTCTGCGGAGTCTTCGCCGTGCCGTGCTCGCCGTAGTGGTCGGTGAGCTTCTGCTGCTGCTTCGCGTTCAGGTCCGCGGTGGGGCCGTACTTCACCTGCTCGCCCACCTTCGTGGTGTTGTTGCCGACCTTGAACTTCGTCTGGTTCAGCTTGGGGCCACCAATGCCTCGCATCTTCGCCTGCCTTTCGTCGACGTGCCCGGTCCGGAGGGTGCGGAGGGCATGTCATGGGGGTGGCCAGATTATGGACGCAGGGCGCGGCTGTCGTTGAGGGAGACCCCTGATGCCTGTCGGTGCCTTCTCTCGAAGCCTGAGCAGGAAAAGCGTCCGCCCCCCTGGAGACACCCGCTTGACTACGTCTGTAGTCAGGCGTACCTTGCTTTCTGACTACAGCTGTCGTCACGAAGGGCAGGGCGCATGAAGAAGCCGGTGGGAGAGCAGGAGCTGGCGGTGCTGCGGTACGTGGCCGAGCACGGGCCGGCGACGGTGGGCGAGGTGGCCGAGCGCTTCGGTGAGGCGCAGGGCCTGGCGCGCTCCACCATCCTGACGGTGATGGAGCGGCTGCGGCTGAAGGGGCACCTGACCCGGAGCAAGGTGGACGGCGTGTTCCAGTACGCCTCGCCGGTGGCGACGCAAGAGCTGCTGCGCGACGTCGTAGGGAACTTCGTGCAGCGCACGCTGAGCGGGTCACTGTCTCCGTTCGTGACCTACCTGTCGGAGACGGAGGACGTGTCCGACGAAGAGCTGAAGCAGCTCCAGGACGTCGTGGCGCGCCTGCGCCAGAAGCGGAAGGAGTGAGCCCCGTGATGACTCTCATGACCTCGCCGTGGTGGTCGTCGTGGTCGGAGTCGGTGTGGCGCGCCTCGTGGCAGGGGGCGCTGTGCGCGCTGGCCGTCTGGTTGCTGGCCCGGGCGGTGCCGCGCCTGCCCGCGGCCCTGCGCGCCGGCCTCTGGTGGCTGGTGGCGCTCAAGTTCGTGCTCACGCTGGGCTGGCCCAAGCCCATGCCGCTGGCGCTGCTGCCCGTGGAGGACACCGCCGCGCAATCCCAGACGGTCCGCGTGGAAGGCGCTCAATCCCAGACGCCGGGGCGGACGGTCATGGTGCTCACTGCGCCCGATGCGACCGTGAGCATGCGGGTGTCGCCGCAAGGGCAGACACCGGCTCACGCGGAGGAGCTCTCGACCGGGGTGCGGGTCACTTCGTTCTTCAAGAGCGCGGTGGTGTCGCTCCGCGCGCATCCGTGGACGGTGGGCGGGGTGTGGGCGCTGCTCTTCCTGTGGGGCGCGGGCGTGGCGTGGAAGGTGCGGGGGCACGTGCTGGCGTGGCGCCAGGTGCGGGGCATGCGGGAGCGCGCGCGGCCCTTGTGTCACCCGGTGCTGGAGGAGGAGGCGGAGTTCCTCGCGAATGAAGCGGGCCTGCGCCGTCCGCCCACGCTGCTCGTGTCGGACGAGGTGGTGAGCCCGCTGGCCGCGGGGCTGGTGTCGCCGGTCATCGTGCTGCCCGCGAAGGCGCTGCGCGATTTGCCGGAGGACTCGCTGCGCATGGCGCTGGCGCATGAAGTGGCGCACCTGCGGCGCGGGGACCTGTGGCTGGGCTGGGTGCCGGCGCTGGCGGAGACAGTCCTCTTCTTCCACCCGCTCGCGCGCCAGGCGGCCCGTGAGTACGCGCTCGCCCGGGAAGAGGCGTGCGACGCGGAGGCGCTGCGCCTCACCGGCGCGGAGCCCGCGGACTACGGCGAGTTGCTCATCGCCTTTGGCATCACCCGGCCCCCGGGCAGCGCAGCGGCGCTCGGGGCGTCGGCCCACCTTCACGCGCTGCACAGGAGGCTCCGCATGCTGGAACATGTCGACGTCGTCCCCACGCAACCCCGCCGGTGGCTGAAGGGTGCGCTGTTCGCCCTCGGCGCAGTGGTCCTGATGCCCTTCCAGGTCGTCGCCAAGGCGCCCGCGGAGAGCACCGCTCCCGCCGCGAAGGACGCGGCCCCCGCCCCCGTCCGGGTGGGCACCGTCCGGTACCTGCCCGAGGACGCCGCGCCGGCCCCCAACGCGAAGCCGGCCCCCGCGTCGAAGCCCACCGTGACGGAGCACACCGCGAAGGCGCCCGGCACGCCCGCGGACGCGCCGCCGCTGCCCGCGCTGCCCCCGCTGCCTCCTCCCACGCCGGGAGCGACGCGGGCCACGCAGCTCACCACGCACGTCCCGCCGTCCGCGCCCGCGCCCATCCCGGACAATGACAAGCGGGCTCCGGTGCCGCCCGCGCCGCCCGCGCCGCCGGTCAGTGGCAGGCTCACCCCGCCGGTGCCGCCCGTGCCTCCGGTCCGGAGCGCGGTGTCCCCGGTGGCGCCCAGGGCCCCCATGCTCGCGGCCGCGCCGCGTCCTCCCGCGCCGCCCGCGCCTCCGGACATGGGCATCGAGGACGGCGACACCTTCGCGTACCTCTCCGACGGCCGCACGATGATGGCCGGCAGCACGGACGACCTGTACCTGGCGCGCACCTTCAAGCAGCAGGGCAAGGACCTGCTCTTCGTGCGCCGCGACAACAATCCCATGCTGATCCGCGACGCGAAGACGCTGGAGCAGGTGCGCAACCTGATGGAGGACGACCGCAAGCTGGGCGACGCGCAGGGCGCGCTCGGTGAGAAGCAGGCGGCCCTGGGCGCGCAGCAGGCCGCGCTGGGCCAGAAGCAGGCGGAGCTTGGCTACCCGATGTCGCAGATCGCCGCGAAGCACGCCGCCATCGCCGCGAAGCGCGCGGAGATCGCCATGGAGCGCGCCCGCCTCCACTCGCTCGCGGACGGCCCCGACCGCGACCGCAAGGAGGCGGAGCTCGACAAGCGCGACGACTCCTTCGACCAGGAACTGGAGGGCCTGGACAAACAGCAGGAGGAACTCAGCAAGAAGATGGAGGCGCTCGGCGAGGAGCAGGCGAAGCTGGGTGAGCAGCAGGCGAAGCTGGGCGAGCAGCAGGGGAAGCTGGGCGAGCAGCAGGCGGCGCGCAGCCGCGAGAACATGAAGAAGGTGATGGCCGTCATCGACGAGGCCATCCGCAAGGGCCTGGCCGAGCCTCTGCCCTCCTGAGGACGGAGGGCGCGGCCCCTCGGTGATGGCGCACGCGGGGGTTCCCTATACCGGGACCCGGTGTGAAGCCTGTCTCGGAGGTCGCCATGTCCGCCGCCGTCCCGCAGCACACGTCACGCACCACCATCGACATCCTGGTGCGCCGGGTCCGTGAGGGCTCGAGCGCGTGGGCGAAGCTCGCCCTGACGGAGCGCATCCGGCTCCTGGAAGACCTGTGCCACGCGTACGCCGCCATCGCGGAGCCCAGCGTGCGCGCGGCCTGCGAGGCGAAGGGCATCAACCCCGGCGGTCCACTCGCGGGTGAGGAGTGGCTCGCCGGGCCCATGGTGGTGGTGCGCAACCTGCGGCTGCTCTCGGACGCGCTGAAGGACATCCAGAAGCACGGCGCGCCCGTCATCCCCGCGAAGCACCTGCGCACGCTGGAGGACGGGCGGCTCGCCGCGCGGCTGTTCCCCCGGCACAGGCTGGAGGGGCTGCTGCTGCTCGGCACCACGGGCGAGGTCTACTTCCAGCCCGGAGTCACCGCGGCCAACCTGCGCGAACACCAGGCGTCCTTCTACCGCAAGCCCCACAAGGGCCGGGTCTGCGCGGTGCTGGGCGGCGGCAACGTCAACTCCATCCCGCCCATGGACTGCCTCTACAAGCTCTTCGTCGAGGGCACCGCCTGCGTGCTCAAGATGAACCCCGTCAACGCGTACCTGGGCACGTTCCTGGAACAGGCCTTCGCGCCGCTCATCGCGCGCGACGCGCTGGCCATCGTGTACGGCGGCGCGGAGGAGGGCGCGCAGTTGGTCCACCACGACTCCGTGGACGAGGTGCACATCACCGGCAGCGACAAGACCCACGACGCGCTCGTGTGGGGCCCGCCCGGCCCGGAGTCCGACGAGCGCCGCCGGAAGAATGAACCGCTGCTCGCGAAGCACGTCTCCAGCGAGCTGGGCAACATCTCCCCCGTGGTGGTGGTGCCGGGGCCGTACTCGGACGGCGAGCTGCGCTTCCAGGCGAACGACATCGCCGGCATGGTCGCCAACAACGCGTCCTTCAACTGCAACGCGGCGAAGCTGCTGGTGCAGCCGAAGAATTGGATCCAACGCGGCGCGCTGATGGACCGCATCCAGGCGAGCCTGGGCCACGCGCCCGTGCGCCGCGCGTACTACCCGGGCGCCCAGGAGCGCTGGCACCAGTTCACGGACGCGCGCCCGAACCTGCGGCTGGTGGGCAACCCCGGCGAGGGCGACCTGGCCTACGCGCTGATTCCGGACGTGGATCCATCGAAGACGGACGACCGCGTCTTCCACAACGAACCCTGGTGCACGGTGCTGTCGGAGACGGGGCTGCCGGGCTCCGACGAACCGGTGGCCTTCCTGGAGGCCGCGGTGGCGTTCCTCAACGAGAAGGTGTGGGGCACGCTGAACGCGACGCTCATCGTCCATCCGAAGACGATGCGGGACCCGAGGGTGCGCGCGGCGGTGGAGAAGGCGGTGCGGGATTTGCGCTACGGCACGGTGGCCCTCAACACCTGGCCCGCGGCGGCGTACGCGCTGGGCAGCATGCCCTGGGGTGGCCATCCGTCCGCGTCGCCCCGGGACATCCAGAGCGGGCAGGGCTGGGTGCACAACACGTTCATGCTGGAGTCCATCGAGAAGGCGGTGTTGCGCGCTCCGCTCACGTCCCTGCTCTCGCCGCCGTGGGTGCCGGGCCACAAGGGCGTGGCGGCGCTGGGCCGCCGGTTGGTGGAATTCGAGCAGTCCCCGTCCTGGTGGAAGGTCCCGGGTGTCGCCCTGGCCGCGCTGCGCCGGTAGGGGCAGGCGGGGAGGCGGGGAATCTGGAGGCTCGTGGTAGTTAGGGGGGACCATGGCATCCAGGTACGCGCAAGAGGGTGGGCAGTCGCTCCAGCAGGGTCAGCCCGCGGAGGCGGTGAAGAGCTTCCAGAAGGGCCTCTCCATCGACCCGAAGGACGTGGACTGTCTGATGGGCCTGGTGCGCGCCCACCTGAGCACCGGCGCCGCGAAGGAGGCGGAAGGGGCCGTGACGCGCCTGTTGCAGGTGCAGCCGGACAACACGGAGGCGCAGGCGCACCTGGCCATGCTCAAGGCGCAGGCCGGAGACCCCGTGGCGCTGGTGACGCTCAAGGCGCTGGCCGCCGCGCCCACCGCCGGTTACTTCGAGCGCTTCAACCTGGGCACGCTCCTGGCGGATCGCGGCGACCTGGAGGGTGCGAAGGCCGCCTTCGAGGCCGCGCAGGTGGTGGCGCCCCACAGCGTCTATCCGCACTTCGAGCT
Source organism: Corallococcus sp. AB045 (assembly GCF_003668895.1). NCBI lineage: Bacteria > Pseudomonadati > Myxococcota > Myxococcia > Myxococcales > Myxococcaceae > Corallococcus > Corallococcus sp. AB045. Next base: position 5,237 of record NZ_RAWN01000215.1, on the reverse strand, counting down.
GGGGCGCATCGCGGTGCAGCGCAAGGACACGGCGGCGGCGGTGACACACTTCCAGCAGGCCGCCTCGCTGGCGCCCCAGGAGGCCCTGCCGCACCTGATGTTGTCGCGCGCGCACGCGGAGAGCGGCGCCATCGGGGCCGCCATCGCGGCGGCCACGCGGGCCCTGGAGCACGCGCAGGGCCGCATGCGCGTGGCGGTGTTGCAGGACCTCTTCCGCCTCTACCTCCAGGCCAACGGCCAGGACGCGGCCCGCCGCACCATCCTGGAGCTGCGCGAGCTGGACCCCGCGCAGGTCCGCTACGTCCACCTGCACGGCATGGCCTGCATGCTGGCCGGGGAGCTGGCGGAGGCGAAGGCCCTCTTCGCGGAGGCCCTCCAGCGCGCTCCGAATCAGTGGGACATCCGCCACTCGCTGGCGCAGGCGCACGAGGCGCTGGGCGAGCGCGCCGAGGCCCGCAAGCTCCTGGAGGAGACCGTGGCGGCGGCGCCCCACGAGCCCGGCCCCACCAACGACCTGGTGCGCCTGCTGATGGGCGACCAGGACCACGCGCGGGCCCGCGTGCTGCTGGAGCGGGTGCTGGAGGCGAACCCCCAGGACGCGCTCACGCACCTGAACCTGGCGCGCGCCACCCAGCCGTTCGATCGGGCGGAAGCCACCCGGCACGCGAAGCAGGCACAGTCGCTGGGCGCCGCGGACGACATCGTGAAGGACCAGGCGGCGCAGCTCCTCACGGAGCTGAGCGGCTGACGCACCCCGTCTTCCCCTGTCCCAGGCCCGTGCCTACCTTCAGGCGCGGTCCAAGAGCGGGCAGGGGGGACGTATGCGCAAGGCGGAGCAGGCACTGATTGAGCAGCTGGAAGCGCGCTTCCGGGAGGTGACGCGGCTGCTCTACACGACGTCCATCCCCGCGTCGGTGCTGGACGCGGAGCTGATGCCGATGATCGCGGAGGACGTCACCTTCACCGACCCCTGGCAGAAGGGGGGCGGCAAGGAGACGTACCGCAAGGGCGCGGCGGGCTTCCACTGCATGTTCCGCTTCGACTTCGACATCTTCCAGCTCAACGTCCAGTTGGAGCCGGATGGCAAGAGCGGGCGGGCCATCGTGGACGGGGTGATGAACCTCAAGCAGTTCGCGTGGCTCTACACGTACCCGCTGCGCACGCTGCTCGTGTACGACTTCACGCTCCAGCGCGGCGAGGGCGGCGGTGAGGTGCTGCCGCTCATCCACGCGCACGAGGAGATGTGGAGCTTCGGCGACATGATCGCCAACGTGCCCGGCGTGGGCGCGCTCTACGACCGCTTCCGCAACGCCTTCCGCGTGGGCTTCCTGGCGGCGTCCGCGGTGTGCGGGCGCCTCAAGCAGTCCTCCTGAGCCCGGGCGGCAGGGCACGGGCGTCATGCCCTGACATGTCTGTCAGGGATTGCGAGGGGCTACTCGGAGTGCGGCCGTCTGTCGGCCAGTGGGCACGGGTGTTGCTCTGGGGCGCGGGGTCCCCTGCTCCCGGAGGTCCCGCGTGCGTCGCTGGCTGGTGCTGCTGCTCCCCATCCTTGCTGGCTGTGAGTCCGGGCTGGAGGCGGCCGGCGTGTGGGATGCCACGGCGGCACGGCTCGAGGACGACCGTGTCTCCGTCGAAGTCACGCTGACCTGCGGCCTCGTCTACGGCTTCGCGCGGTCGCAAGGCTGTGACGCGGATGGCGAGCGCGTCTGCGTCTCCGCGACGTGGTACGCGGCCGACGACACGGCCTTCGCCCATCCGCTGCACCGGGCGGAGTCGTGCCAGACGGTCCCCGACATCATCGGCACCCAGGTGACGGTCACCACGCCGGAGGCCGTGGACCGTGACCCCGGGCTGCGCATCCTGGTCAGCGCGGATCCCCGCGTGACGAACGTCATCATCCCCAACCCCTGAGGCCCCCATGCATCCGACCTTCATCATCGTGGCCCTCGCGGGCCTGCTGACGGCCTGCGGGCCTCGTTGGGACGCCGTGGGCGTTCGCGCCGCCTCCGCCACCCGTGACGCGGACGACCACGTCACCGTGACAGCCGTCTTGACCTGCGTGCCCGCGAACGGCTCGGAGCCCGACGGCTGTGACAAGGATGGGGAGTCCCTGTGCATCGGGCTCATCGGGTACCCGACCCCGGACGTCCTGGGGGAGGAGCGCTCCTCCTTGGGAGTCTGGCGCGTCTCCGAGTGTTTGAAACCCCAGCGCTGGGAGGGGGCGACCGTGGTGTTGCGCTCACCGGAGCCCGTGCCGCGCGACGTGCCCTGGACCCTGGAGCTGGGAAGGACCCTCATCGGTGGAGAGGGCCCGCGCGTCTTCTTGGAGAGCCCCTGACATGCGCATGTCTTGCTATGAAGGGCGGGTCTTCTTGTCTGGGGGAGCCGTGATGCGGCGTACCGTGAGTGGGATGTTGTTGGCGTTGGCCGCCATGGGCTGCGGCGAGGACCTGCAAGCACCCGACGTGTCCAGTGTCCGGGCCACGCGGCTGGAGGATGGCCGGGTGTCTCTGGATGTCTACGTCACGTGCTTCGCGCTCAAGGGGCAGCAGCCGGCGGAAGAAGACTGCGGATTGCCGGAAGACGAGCCCCTCTGCGTCGAGGCGGGCTGGTACCTGGTGACGGACGCCTCCTTCAGCACGCCCCTGTTCATGCAGCGGACGTGCGAGCCGGTCGGCACCACCGTCATCCGCAGGAAGCTGACCGTCGTCTCGCCGGGCGTCGTCCCTGCCGAACACGACTGGCGCATCCTGGTCCAGGTGGACCCGCGCAGCACCCGCATCATCATCGCCAGCCCCTGAGCCTCCCCATGTCCCTGCGAATCCCCTGGATGTTGACGTGCTGTAGCCTGCTGGCCGCGTGTGGCTTCGGCCCGGACCTGGTGGGCGTCCGGACCGCCACCGCTGTCCGCGACGCGGACGACCGCGTCACGGTGACGGCCGTCCTCACGTGCGTGCCGTGGGACGGTTCCCCGGCGGGAGTGGACTGCGACGCGGACGGCAAGGAGCACTGCGTGGTGGCCACCTGGACCGACTCGTACGGTCGCAATTCCCCCCGGATCATCACGTCGGGCGTCCAGTGCGTCATCCCGCAGCGGGTCGAGGGCGCGACGGTGGTCATCCGTTCGTCAGCCCCCGTGCCGCGCGAGTCTGGCCTCACCATCAGGCTCGGCGACACGCCGAGGGTGGTCATCGACAGCCCGTGACGGGCCTCTTCAGGCGGGGATGAGCTTCTCCGCCTGAAGGGTGTCTGTCTTTTCAGCGCCCGAACAGCCCGCGCCGCTTCGTCTGCTGCGCCTGTCCGCCCAGGCGTGACAGCCGCTGGCCCAGGATGCGGCTCATCTCCAGCGCGACGGCGGGGTTGGCCATCATCACACCGCGGAAGTCCTCGCGGCCCACGGCGGCCAGCTCGCACGGCGTGGCGGTGACGGCGGTGGCGTTGCGTGGCTCGCCCGTGAGCAGGGCCAGCTCTCCGAAGAAGCCGCCCTGCTTCACCGTGGCCACCGTCTGCCGTGAGCCGTCCTTCATCGCCACCTCGCCGGAGATGACGACGTAGAACGTCTCGCCCGCGTCGCCCTGGCGGAACAGCTCCGTGCCCGCGGGCGTCTGGAGCAGCTCCGCGCCGCGCGCCACCGTCTCCAGCTCGCCGTCATTCAGCGGCGCCAGGAAGTCCAGCTTGCGCAGCGTCTGCGCCAGCGTCGACGCCAGGCCCGCGCCCAGCGGCGGCTCCGACGTGAGGAACTCCACCGCCTTCGCCACCTGCGTGCGGCGCGCCACGAGGATGACGTTGTGCCCGGCCTTCAGCTGCGTGTTGCCCTCCGGCAGCGCGGTGTGGCCCTGCGGATCCACCAGCGCGATGAAGATGCACTCGCGCGGGAAGCCATCCATGCCTCGAACTTGCGCCACCGTCTGCCCCGCCACCCGGGCGCGGGCGGGAATGGCCAGCTCGAAGAGGAGCGCGTCACCGCTGCTGAGCGGCAGCGACCCGGACACCTGCGGGAAGTCGATGGCGGTGGTCATCTTCGCCACCACCACGTCCGCCTCCGCCACCAGCTCCTTCACGCCCGCCAGCCGGTACGCGTCGCGGTAGTTCGTGTCCAGCATCCGCACCATCAGGCGCGCGCTGGACGTGGCGCGCACCAGCATGGCGAACGCCAGGTTCGCCGGGTCGTGCGCCAGCACCGCCGCCGCCACGTCCGCCGTCCCGATGCCCGCCGCCTCCAGCACGCGCGGGTTGGTGGCGTCTCCGCACACCGTCACCACGCCCACCTCTTCAAAGAGGCGCGCGCAGATGCTCGCGTCGCGTTCGATGACCGTCACCGTGTGCTGCTCCGACACGAGCCGCGCCGCCAGCGCGCCGCCCACCCGTCCTCCCCCCGCGATGACGATCCTCATGACGCCTTGTGCTCCTTGCCTTCCGAGTTCGCGTGCCCGCCGTGCAGCACCTTCTCCAGGTCCAACATCCGCCCGTCCAGGTGCGCCAGCATCTCCTCCGCTGTCGCCTCCGGAATCAGCCCGTTGCGCCGGGCCCCCTGCAACGCCGTGCGCTCCGCGTCGATGAGCCGCCTCCGCGTGCTCAAGAGGTCCTTCGCCCCTTCGGCCAGGTGCTGCTCGCTGATGCGCCGCAGCTCCCGCTCCGCCCGGGCGATGTTCACCTGGTACTCGCTGCGCAGGTGCTCATAGGCCGCGCGCGGCAACAGGCCCTGCGAATGCAACGCATCCAGCTCCACGTGCGCCGCGCGGCTGGCGATGAGCTTCCCGCGCTGCTCCGCCATCTCCACCGCCACCGCGTCCTGCTGAAACAATCCCAGCGCCTTGAGCGCGCCCGTGAGCATCAACCCCTGGCCCACCATGGACACCAGCGTGACGCCGAACGCGATGGAGACAATCTGCTCTCTCGCGGGCGTGGTCTCCGGAAGACCCAACGCCAGACCGATGGACAGCGCGCCCTTGATGTTGCCCACCAGGAACACGTGCTGCCAGCGCAGCGGGATGGTCTCCGCGGGCTTGAACAGCCGCAGCAGCAGGAAGGGCAGGTAGATGGCCACCGCGCGCCCCAGCACCACCGCCACCACCGCGATGCCCACGCCCGGCAGGTGCCCCTGGAGCGCCTCCGGCCGCGTGTCCAGACCCACGGAGAGGAAGAGGAACGTGTTGACGCCGAAGGTGGCGTACTCCCAGAAGGAGTGGATGGCCACCTGGCTCTGCGGCGGCACCTCCCGCCGCAGCGTCACGCCC
>NZ_RAWN01000214.1:0-15674 GCF_003668895.1 Corallococcus sp. AB045 | reverse complement strand
GCTTCGCGCCGGGGGCCGGGTGGGCGCCCATGCCCGGCATGCCACCGGGCATGCCCGGCATGCCCGGAGGAGCCTCGGGGGCCTTCACGATCTCGAGCAGTTCCACCTCGAACACCAGGGCGGCGCCGCCGGGGATGTTCGGGGGCGCGCCGCGGTCGCCGTAGGCGATGTCGGAGGGGCACACGAGCTGCGCCTTGCCGCCGACCTTCATCTTCTGGAGGCCCTCGGTCCAGCACTTGATGACGCCCTGGAGCGGGAACTGCGTGGGCTCACCGCGCTTGTAGGAGGAGTCGAACTCCTTGCCGTCCGCGAGGGTGCCCTTGTAGTGCACCTTCACGATGTCGGAGGCCTGGGGCTGGGGACCGGTGCCCGCCTGGGTCTCCTTGTAGATGAGGCCGGACTCGGTCTTCACCGCGCCGGGCTCCTTGGCCTTCTCCTCGAGGAACTTCGCGGACTTCTCCTTCTCCGCGTTGGCCTTGCGCAGCGAACGCTCGCGCGCGAGGTCCTGGAGCTTGGGACCGTAGGTCTCCAGGTCCACGTCGGTCTTCTGACCGGTGACCTGGGCCGTGAGGCCGGCCTTCACGAACTCCAGCTCCTGCGGGGTCATGTCGAACACGCTGATGCTGCGGCCGATGGACAGGCCCAGCGCGTACAGCGTCTTCTGCTCCTCGGTCTGCGGAGCACCGGCGGTGGCCGCCGCCGTGGAGGTGCCGGTGGCGGAGGTCTCGCCCGGCTTCGCTCCCTGGCCCTGGCAGGCCGTCAGGCTCAGCATCGCCGCGATCAGGATCGTCTTCTTCATCATGATATCGTCGCCTTTCCTTTGGCTCAGCGGCGGCCGACCGCCCCCCGCTGCATGCCTGGGGCGCGGTGTACTACAGAAAGTGCCCGGCATCCTCTTGGGAACCGTGCTTTCCCCGGAAGGGGGTCCACGCAGGTAGGACAACCGGCCGCCGGCCCCCCAACCGGTGGGAAGGCCCCGGATTCCCGGCGGAAGGGGGGACCTACCGGGAGCGACCGCCAAAGGCGGCCTGGGAGACCAGGAGCAGGACGATGGCGCCCAGGATGGCTCCAAGGAAGCCGGTGGGCTCCGGGTCGCGCCAGTCGGTGCCCCGCCAGACGGACGTGAGGAAGCCGCCCACGAAGGCCCCGGCGACGCCCAGGAGCGTGGTGCCAATGCACCCCAGGCGCTGGTTCCCCGGCAGCACGGCCCGGGCAATGAGCCCCGCGAAGAAGCCGAAGATGATCCACCCCAACAACCCCATGACGTCCTCCCCGTGCGGCGAGTGAAGGCCCGCAATGTGGCGCACGGGAGGCGGGGGCGGAAGTCCACCCCTGTGTCGCATAGGCTGCCGCGCGACCCATGAGCCCCCTCCGCCGCGCCACCCGGGACGACAACACCGCGCTCTTGGACCTGTTCGGCGACGTGCCCATGACCGGGGACCTGGTGCTCAGCACACAGCGGTCGCCGGACTACTTCGGCCTCTTCGCCATGCAGCGCGGTGATGCGGAGGTCTGGGCCCACGGTGAAACATCCCGCCTGGATGGCATGGGCGCCATCCATGTCCGTGACGGCTGGCTGGAAGGCAAACCGTGCCGCGTGGGCTACCTGGGCGATTTGCGCACCCGCTTCTCCGCGCGCCGCGCCCGGGGCCTGGCCCGGTTCTATGGCCCCGTCCTCGAGGAAACCTCCCGCCGCCACGGCGTGGACGTCTTCCTCACCGCCGTCATGGCCTCCAACGCCGCCGCGCTCCGGGCGCTGGTGCGTCGTGGCGCGTCCCGGGAAGCGCAGCCGCACTACCACTTGATGCGCGCCTTCTCCGCCGTCTCGCTCCAGTTCGTGCTGCGCCGCAAGCCGCGCCCCAGCCGCTACACCGTGCGCCGGGCCACCGCCGCGGACGTGCCCGCCATGGCCGCGCTGCTGGACGCGGACCACCGCTCGCGTCCCTTCGGCTACCGCTTCGACACCGGTGAGCTGGAACACCGGCTCGCACACTGGCCGGGACTTCGCGTGGAGGATTCGTTCCTCGCGTTCGACCCCGCCGGACAGCTCGTCGGCTGCACCTCCGCCTGGAACCCCGACGCGGTGAAGCGCTACCGCGTGCTCGCGTACCGGGGCGGGATGAAGTGGGTCCGCCGGGGCTTCAACGCGCTCGCCACCGTCACCGGCGCGCCCCGCCTGCCCGCTCCCGGCGGCGACTTCCGCTACTTCTACCTCTGCAACACCAGCGTCCCGTCCGAGGACCCCGCCGTCCTGCGCGCGCTGCTCGATGCCGTCTACGCCGCGTTCCACGGCCGGGGCTTCCACTTCTTCACCGTGCAGCAGGACGCCAGTGACCCGCTGACTCCGGCCTTCGACGGCTTCATCCAACGGAGGCTGGACTTCCACCTCTACGCCGTCACGCCCGCCTCGCGCCCCCCGAGGACCTTCCCCGGAGGACGCACCGGCTTCGAGATCTGCCTGCCCTGACGCTCACACCACGCGCGTCTTCCAGCGCCCGCGCCGGAACAACACGATGCCCAGCACGGACATCAACGCGAAGGCCGCCGGCACCGCCCAGTACGCGCCCGCCGAGCCCAGACCCAGTGGATGGGCCAGCACCCACGCCAGCGGCAGTTCCAGCACCCAGAGGCACCCCAGGTCGATGAGCGTGGGCGTGCGCGTGTCCCCCGCGCCGTTGAACGCGGAGGTGATGACCATGCCGTACGCGCACGACAGGAAGCTCAGGCTGAAGATGCGCAGCGCCGTGGCCCCTTCGTCCACCACCGCCGCATCCGTCGTGAACGCTCCCAGCAGGGGATGCGCGAAGATGAAGAACACCACGCCGATGCTGCCCAGCACCATCAGGTTGTACTTGCCCGCGAGCCACACCGCCTTCGCGCCCCGGTCCGGATCCCCCGCGCCCATGCTCTGTCCCAGCAGCGTGGCCGCCGCGTTGCCCAGGCCCCACGCGGGCAGCAGCGCGAACATCACGATGCGGATGGCGATGGTGTAGCCCGCCAGCGCGGTGCTGCCGAACGACGACACGATGCGCACCAGCACCACCCAGCTCGACGTGGTCACCAGCGCCTGCACCATGCCCGCGCTCGACAGCCGCAGCATCGCGAGCATCGTCGCGGGCTCCAGCGACACGTGCTCGCGCCGCACCTGGAGCCGGCCGTTGGACCGTATCAGCCGGAAGAGCTGGTACACCACGCCCGCGCTCCGGCCCAGCGTGGTGGCCCACGCCGCGCCCACCACGCCCATCTCCGGGAACGGCCCCCAGCCGAAGATGAGACATGGCGCGAGCACGATGTTGATTCCGTTGGCCAGCATCAACACGCGCATCGCGATGGCCGCGTCGCCCGCGCCCCGGAAGATGGCGTTGATGAGGAAGAGCAGCAGGATGCTCACCACGCCGCCCATCATCACGCGCGTGTAGCCCACGCCGTGCTCCAGCACCCACGGCGAGCCGCCGAGCGCCGCCATCATCGGCCGGGCGTAGATGATGCCCGCCACGGCCAGCACCGTGGAGATGATGACCCCCAGGCCAATGGCTTGCACCGCCGTGCGCCCCGCCCGCTCCGCGTCCTTCTCTCCAATGCGCCGGGCCACCATCGCCGTGGCGCCGATGCTCAAGCCCATGCCGGCCGCGTAGATGATGGTGAGGATGCCCTCGGTGAGCCCCACCGTGGCCACCGCCTCCGCGCCCAACCGGCCGACGAAGGCGACGTCCACCACGGCGAACACCGACTCCATGCACATCTCCAGCACCATGGGCACGGCCAGCAGGAAGATGGCCCTCCCGAGCGGCAGCTGGGTGAGGTCCTGCTCCGTCCCGTGCAGGGCCTCCTTCACGAGGGACCACAGCCCCTTCTTCACTGCGTCGCGGCTTGCCACGGGCTCGGGCGCCTGGGCGTGGCTGTCCGCCAACGGTGTCTCTTCCACGGGGTGAGGCCTTTCGAGAGCGAGGGGGCTTCCTACCGCGAAACGCCCACACGTGGCGCCCAGCGACGCGGCTTCCTACGCCCCCCGCCACCCACTCCTGACATCTGAAGGTGCCGCACCCACCCTCATCGGCTCAGCAAGCGAGCGTCCGCTGCTGGACGCCGGAGTCGTGCCTTTGGACAACATGCCCTTGGGAGGGCCGGGAGTAGCTTGCTGCATCCCGATGAGTCCCTTACCCGCGACCGCTTCTCTCCTGCCCACCGCGGTAGGTCCTCATTTCACCCTGGCCTCGTCCGCGCGACTGCTGGGCTCCACGCAAGTGGGTCCCGGGGCCGTCATCTCCCGCGGCGCCGTCGTGCGCTCGGTGGGGGGCTCCGTGACGTTGGGAGCCTTCTCCACGCTGCGCGAAGACGCGGTGGTGGTGGGCACTCCCGAACGGCCCACGTCCATTGGCGAGAAGACCGTGCTCGGTCCGCGCTCGCTCGTGATGGGTGCGCGTGTGGGGTCCCTGTGCGACATCGGTGACGGCGCCATCCTGATGCCCGGCGTGACGCTGGGCGACCGCTGCCTGGTGGGCGAGGGCACCGTGCTGCCGCCCGGCATGACGGTGCCGGATCAATCCGTGGTGCTGGGCCGACCGGGACAGGTCCTGCGGATGCTCTCCTCCGAGGACCTGACCCACCTGCAACAGCGCCGGGGCGGTGACCTGTCGCTGCCCGCCGCTCCATTGACCCCTTTCTCCGCGCGCGACCGCGCCGAGGACGCCCCCATGGGACAGCTGTATGCCTTTCGCGACCGTCACCCCTTCGTCCACCCCACCGCCACCCTCTTCTCCTCCGCGGAGGTGTCCGGCGACGTGGTCATCGGCGCGGGGGCCATCATTGGCGCGGGCGTGAAGATCACCGGCGACCTGAACGGTCCGGTGCGCATTGGCGCGCGGGTGCAGATCCTGGAGAACACGGTGCTGCACCTGCAGCCGGACACCATGCTGGTGTTGGACGAGGGCGTGGTGGTGGGCCCGGGCTGCATCCTTCACGCGTGCAACCTGGGCGCGGGCACGGTGGTGGAGCCCGGCGCCATCCTCTGCGAGGGCAGCCACCTGGGCAAAGGCTGCCACGTGGCCGCCGGCAGCCTGGTGAAGGCGCGCGCGGTGTTCCCGGACTACGCGCTGGTGGAGGGCTTCCCCGCGGCGCAGGTGGGCACGCGCACGTCGCCGCCGGAGCCGCCGCGCTGGGTGCTCAGGCCGGAGGACCTGCCGGGCCTGCGTCGCATGGGGTGAGAGGATTTGCACTGGCCGTGCGCCCTCTGGCAGGGTCGCGGCCATGGATGCCGTCAATTCAATCATCGAGATCGCCGGCCCGCTGATGTTGGGCCTGGCGAGTGGCGCGCTCTTCCGGAAGTTCGTGCAGCCGCGCATCTTCGCGCAGCTGGGGGATCGGGCCCGAAGGCTGACCTCCGCCACCGGCACGTGGTCGCTGGTGGTGCAGATCTGCGTCACGCTGGGCCTGGCGGCGGCGTGCCATGCGTCCAATGCCATGGCGACGCTGATGTGGATGCATGAGCATCTGCCCTCGATGCCCTTCCCGCTCACCCTGGGGCTGATCCACTGGATCTTCCTGGGCGCGACCTTCTTCTCCGGGTACTACCTGGCGCTGATTCCCTCCTCGGAGGCCGAGGAGGAGCAGTCAGCCTCCGGCACGGTCTAGACCCAGAACACCACGTCGCGCTCCGCATCCTCGGGACCGGAGCCGTGCGCGCCTTCGCGCAGCCAGCGGCGGTACGCTTCGATGTCCGCGTGGTGCAGGTCCGCTTCCGTGCCTGAGTACACGCCTCCGCCGGGGCCATCCGTCAGTCCCTGGCGCTGCGTCTCCATGATTCGGACGTCCTGCTGGATGACCTGCTGCGTGTACCAGCGCACTAGCGGCGTGAGTGCCCGGCCCACCCACGCCCCCGGCATGTCCACCGGCAACCGGTAGCTGATGGCCGTGTACACGAGCGTGTCCGTGGGCCCGATGGGCGTGCACTGTGAGTTGATGGCGAAGCCGCTGTCTCCCCACTGGTAGTCCACGCGCGTGACATTGGGGACGATGAACTCATCCGTGTGCACGAGTGGCAGGCCGCGCGGGTTGAACAGCCGCCCCAGGCCGGTGAGCGCGTCCTCCTCCTGGTGATAGGTCATCCGCACCCGGCCCGCGTGACGCTTCACGGTGGAGGGGACGCGCTTGCGTGTGGGATTGCGGAACCAGCCCCGGTGGACAAAGGACGTGTGCGGCACGTCCATGAAGTTCTCCACCAGGTTCGTCACGCCGTTCGCGAAGCGCGTGACCATGAAGTAGACGGTCCAGCCGCGCTCGTTCCAGTAGGGGACCCGGAAGGGTTCCGCTCGGGCGCGGGTGACGTCCGCGCCCAGGTAGACGTAGACGAGCCCGTCCTGCTCTCGCGTGGGGAAGCGCGCGAGCCGTCCCACGTCACAGGGCGCGGGCTTGAGTCCTTCGTGTGCACAGGCTTGAGCGTCCAGCTTCTCTCCACGCTGCGGCGGTCCCAGCGCGGGGATCTCCATCACCGCACCGGACGCGTCGTAGACCCAGCCGTGATACGGGCAGCCGAGCCGCCCTTCGAACACGTCGCCCTGTGACAGGCGCGCGTTGCGGTGGAGGCAACGGTCTCGCAGCGCGGTGGGTGCACCGTCGGGTCCGCGGAAGAGGACCAGCCCCGTGCCAAACACGGTGCGCGCGACGGGTTTGTTCGCGGGCAGCTCCGTGGAGAGGCAGGCCACGTACCAGAAGTCCTTCAGCGCGCCGCAGCGGGCGAGGTCCGCCTCCGCGTCCAGGTCCACCGTGAGCGTCGTCATGATGTCCCTCTTGCGAACCACTCCGCCCAGCCGGCCTGGCGGTGCAGGTCCACGGGCTTGATGTCGCCCGCGCGCTGACCGAGCTGGATGCATCGGGCCTCGTAACGCCGGGCCCCCTGTGTCACGCGCACCGCGCGCACTGGACCAAGTTGTCCCAGCTCACGTGCGTAGCGGTAGTGATGCCCCTCGCACAGGGCGCGCTCCACGTTCGCGGCCAGGGCGTCGGTGGGTTGATCCGTCTCAAGGAACAGACGGTAGGCCGGTGGAGTCCCCCACTCCGGCGCGAGCATGGCGAAGGCGGGACGCGTGTTGCCCAGCGTGGCATCCAGCACCGTGCCCACTCGCGCGGCGGAGAGCTTCTCGCCCACGAGGTCCGACACGGCATCCGCTCGGCCGAGGAATCGCAGGCACGGCGTCGCGTGCACGAAGCCTTCCACACGGACGAGGTCCCCCAGCCGGTAGCGCAGCAGTCCGCCGGACGTGGAGAGGAGTACCGCATAGGTGCGGCCCGCCGTCAGCTCGTGCGCCAGGAGTGGGCGTGTGTCAGGGCGCTCCGGATCCATGAACTCGATGAAGTGGCTCCGGACCGCGAGCACCGGTGCGGGCGCTTCGAAGAGGGGCACCGTGAGGACGCCCTCCGTGGCGAGCAGGCCCTTGCCTTGGACCTCGACGCCCGGGAAGCGGCGGCATGCGCCAGCCACGGCGTGCGAGGCCTGGGCGTCCGTCCACATGCTCAGGAGCGCGAGCCCTGGCCACAGCGTGCGCGCGGAGGGCAGTCCGTCACGCAGGGCGGCGCGCAACACCTGGGCCCTCGGTGTGTCACGCACGCCCTGGAGCCCCTGCACGAGCGCCGTCCAGGCAGGGTCTTGGCCCACCGGCGCGCCGTCCGCGTCGCGTTCGGGGGGCCGCAGCGTGCCGCGCTTCAGGTCCTCCGCGAGCCGTTCGCCGTGCCGCTCCAGTGCGTCCATCAGCAGCGTGAGGAAGCTGGGGTTCCAGACGCTGATCAGCGACAGGTTCGAACACCGCACCAGGAACCACAGCGTCACGTAACGGCACGGTTCCACGTGCGGAGCCTGGCCCACCGAGCCCGGAACGGCGAAGACGCGTGAGAGCAGCGGCTGCAACGGACGCGGGAACCACGCGCTGTCCTCCGCCGAGCCCACCGGGATGCCGCCCGCTGTCCGGTGCTGTCTCCGGCCCAGCGGGGAGATGGACCAGTAGCTGGGGCCCTCGCGCACGGCGGGACGGCGCAGGAAGACCTCATGGAGCATGGGCGCGAGCGCGCGCTGGAACTCGCGCAGCAGGCCCCGTGTCACCGGCACTCGCTTGGACGCGCCCGAGGAACCACCGGACAGCTCGAAGCGCAGCACGGGATCGTGGGTGAGGACCCGCGCTTCTCCTCGCGCGATGCGCTCGATGTCTTCCGCCACCGAGTCCGGAGTGGTGATGGGCACCGCGTCCTGGAACTCCCGAGCGGTGCGGATGCGGCCGAAGTGCTGCACCCGCTCCGCCTGTGCCGTGCCCTCCACTGCGCGGAGGATGCGCGCCAGACACTCCGCCTGCGCGGCCTCGGGTTCGCGCAGCGCATGACGGAAGCGCAGCGCGGACGGCGTCAGCGCCGCCATCGTGGCGGACAGCATCGTGCGGGAAGTCAGCACGCCTCGACTCCACGCGGACTTGCGAGCAGCGCGGACGAGACCAGCGCCGCCGTCATGGCGGACCACATCATGCGTGAACTCAGCACGTCACGTCCCCACACGGACCCGCGAGGCATCCCGCTCCCGGCGGGCCCAGCGGCGCAGCTGGCCCCAGACGCTTCGTGCCAGCGCCCTCGCCAGGTCCCAGCCGCGAATCTCCACCAGACACACCAGCTCCTCGCCCTCTGCGTGACCGGGGTTGCGCTCCGCGAAGTAGGCGATGTGCGGATGGGCCGCCGCGTCGCGGTCGATGGGCGAGACGCCATCCCGCACCCGGTAGTGCGCGCCGTCGAAGCACAGCGTGCCCTTCGCCGCGTCGTACTGCACACCGAACCACCGCGTCGCCAGTCCCCGCAGGAACTCCGAGCGCCCTTCCGGTGGCGTCCAGTCCCTGCGCGGATGCGTGCGCGGGAAGTAGTTCACCGCCAGCAGGTACGTCTTGTATCCGCCCGACAAGAGCAACCAGTACAGCGGCCGCCACGGCCGGCGCAGCTTGCGCGCGAGCAACAACCTTCCGAACACCACCTGCAACGTCTTGTGACCCCACCAGTCCGGATGGATGACCGTGTCACCCGAGTACAACACCTCCACCCCGTCCTCCTCCGCCACCCGCACCGTGCTGAACCCCACCAACTCCCGCGTGCGCCGGGCGTGCAGCAGGAACACCCACTGCTTCGCGTCCAGGTCCGCGTGGAAGCGCTCGGCGCTCACGCCCACGTAGCAGCACTGCATCAGCGCCAACATCCGCGCCCGGGTGCCGGCGTCCAGGTCCTCCCGCCGCACCGTGGTGCCCTTCATCGCGGAGAGCATCGCTTCAGGGCCCTCCCCGCAGCGCCGTGGGCGCGGGAGGCTGGCGCACCTCCTGGTAGCGGTCCGCCTCCAACGTCACCGCCTGCGGCTGCGCGCCATACCAGTGGATGACCGCCTTCACCGGCCCCGCGTGACGGCCCAGGCCGAAGTGCAGCCGAGGATCCGCCGACGCGGAGAACCCGCCCATCAGCCCCACCTCGCGCACCTGCTCCACGCGCTTGCCGTTCTCCTCGTAGGACACCACCACGCGAGTGCCCACCGCGCCGCGGTGCGTGCGCTGACCGTCCCCCACCAGCGACAGGCCCACGAAGTGCACGTCCGGCTTCGCGTCCGTGGCACTGGCTCGCAGCGTGTTGCGGTACAGCGACACCGGCGCGTGCTGGTTGGTGATGAGCACGTCCAGGTCCCCGTCGTCATCCAGGTCCGCCATCAACACGCCGCGCGAGTTGTCCGGCGCCTCGATGCCCACCTCCTTCGCCACGTCCACGAAGTGCCCCGGCCTCGCATCGCCCAGGTTGAGGTACACGCGGCGCGCCTCGTTCGGATAGAGCACGCGGCCCCGGATGTCGCCCCACTTGTCCGCGTACGTGTGCACCTCCGGGCCGGACTGCATCAACTTGTGGTTCACGTACCAGTAGTCGTTGCGCTGTCCCGCCGGGATGCGCCACTTCTCCGCGTCCAGGCGCGCGTCCACCATGCCGTTGGCCTGCACCAGGTCCGGCCACCCGTCGTCATCCAGGTCCCCCGCCGCCGCGCCCCAACCGAAGCGGCGCTCGTTCAGCGCGCCCCGGAAGGTGGCTTCGTCCTTGAAGCGAGGGATGAAGGCGTCCTCGCCCGGCCCCACCATCCACAGCAGGCTGCCCTCCGCCTGGAGCGAGTGGTGCACGTTGGACACGTACACGTCCAACCAACCGTTGCGGTCGAAGTCCGCCACGCTCGCGTTCATGCCCTTGTACGTGTCGCGGCCAATCTCCCCGAAGCGGTTGCCCACGATGTGGCGAAAGTGCCGGCCTCCCTCGTTCAGGTAGATGTCATCCGGCCCGAAGTCGTTGGCCACGTAGAGGTCCGTCCACCCGTCCTGGTTCAGGTCCACCGTGCTCACCGCGAGCGACCAGTGCGTCTCCTTCAGACCCAGCGCCTCCACGTCCTGTTTCTCGAACGTGCCGTCCCCTCGGCCCCGGTAGAGCGCGTTGCGTCCGCCGTTGCTCGCGTTGTGCCAACCGTCGTGCATGAAGCGCAGCATGCGGCGGTCACCCGCGTACTCAGGTTCGGGCAGCTTGAAGAGGTTGAGCGGCGGCGCGGGCTCCGGGTAGTCCGGCAGGTGCGTCGTCATCGCGTTGAGCACCAGCAGGTCCAGGTGCCCGTCACGGTCGTAGTCCAGGAACGTGAGCCCCAGGCTCACCGCGTGGTCCGTCACGCCCGCTGATTCCGTTACGTCCTCGAAGCCCGCGGTGCCCGTCTCGCGCAGCGTGTTGCGCAGCAGGCGCACCGGCCCGAAGGCCACCGCCACCGCGAGGTCCAGGTCCCCGTCCCCATCCCAGTCCACGAACGTCCCGCCGCCCGCCAGGCCCTCCTCCTTGTAGCGGGTGGCGAAGCGCTCCAGCGCGGGCACGGGGACACGTTCGAAGCGCAGCCCGCCCAGGTTGCGATACAGGCCCGCATGGTGCTCCGGCGTGCCCAGCGGGTGCGTGAGGAACAGGTCCAGCTTGCCGTCCCCGTCGAAGTCGCCGGTGGCCACCGCGTCGCCCACCGCGACCAGCCACTTGGCGACGTGGGCCACGCGCGGATCCAGTTCCTCTAACGTGTGCCCCATCTGGGAGGACAGGCCCGCCTGGGTGACGTCCTGAGCATCCAGGTGGAACGCGAGCGGCGCCTGACGCTCCCCCTGCGCCGCTGACACCGCGTAGCCCGTCGCCAGCACCGCCCCGAGTCCACCCACCACGCCCACGCGCTTGAGCATGTCCGGAGCCAGGAATTGACGCAGCGACGCGCCCCGGGTGCGCCACAGCTCGCGCGCGTGCATGAACACGAAGCGGCAGGTGGCCACCGTGAGCGCCGCGTAGAAGAACGTGTAGACGCTCTCCTTCAGGTGCAGCACCAGGTCCACGCAGGTGATGGCCAGCGCGACCAGCACCTGGGCCTTCGGCTTCGCGGGCGACGTCGCCGGGTCGGTGAGCATGTAGAAGACGAAGATGAAGAACGACGGCGCGCCCAGCGTGCCCAGGAACAGCACCTCCGGCGGCAGGTGGTGACGGAGGATGAACGCTCGCAGCGCCGTCTGGAGCGCGTAGAAGGTCAGGAAGCTGATCACCAGCCAGCCGCGGCCCACGCGGAAGAAGAACAGCACCATCGCCGCCATCACGATGAAGGCCGACAGCGCGACCTCCCCGTTGGCCCACTGGTAGGCGGGCGCGGCGGTGATGAGCTCGCGCGTGGTGAGCAGCGACACCGCCACCGCGAACATCGACGGGTTGAAGACGTGCCGCCCCTGGAAGGTCAGCACGTACTTGGAGCCGATGGCCAGCCACACCGGCAGCCACAACAACGTGCTCGCGTGCGAGTAGTTCAGGAGCAGCGCCAGCGAGCAGCACGAGATGTACGCGGAGAGCGGCAGCTCCTTGCGCCGCTTGAGCACCCAGCCCAGGACCGCGTCCAGCAGCGTGCCGGAGACGACCAGGAAGGCCATCTGCCCGGGGCTGCGGTTGAAGCCGAAGAAGGTGAAGCCCAGCACGCCGTAGAGCGTGAGCAGCGCCGCGAAGGGCAGCCTCGGGTCGTTCCAGCGGGGGAAGACCCAGCCGCCCCACTCCACGCGCGTGCCCGCCAGGGCCGGCTGCGTCGGCACATCCACACTCATGATTGACCGTCCCGGTGCACGCGCGGAGCGTGCCGTGCCCGTCTCCGGGTGTCCAATCCGCACGGGGCTTGCGTCCGGCGCCCATGCATGGAGTCCTGGCGCCCGATGTCCTCTTCCCTGCCTCGCCGCGCGGCGGTGCCTCGCGAGCTGCTCGTTCCCGCCACGCCTGAAGGACTGCTGCGCCTGGCGGCCGTGGAGTGGGCGGGGATGGCCCTGGGGTGGGCGGTCATGGCTTGGGCTCCTCCAGTGCTGTTGCCGTTGGCGGTGCTCGTCGTCGCGGGACGGCTGCATGCGCTGGGCGTCCTGCTTCATGACGCGGTCCACCTGCCTTCGCGAAGACGCGAATGGAGACTGTGTCTGCTGGAGACCGGCGCGGGCTATCCCATTGCGTCCACGCTGGCGGCGATGCGCTACCACCATCTTCGCCATCATCGCGATGCGGGCCTGCCGTCGGATCCGTACCGCAAGCCTCCGGATGGAGGACGGCTGCGCACGGCGTGGCGGTGGTTCCTGCTCCTGGGTGTCATTCCCGGCTGGGTGCTGCGCGGGCCGGTGGGGCTCTGCGCGTGGGTGCTGCCTTCGCTGCGCACGGCGTATGCGCGCGTGTTCCTGCAGGACCGCTCCGGACGGGTGCTCACGCGGGACGCGGAGGTGGCGGCGTGTGCTCGGGCGGAGGCTGGGCAGGTGCTGCTCCACCTGGGCGTGCTGGTGCTGGCGGTGCGGTGGCCCTCCGCGGTGCTGTGGGGGTATGGGGTGCCGTTGCTGGTGGCGTCTGGGTTCAACGCGCACCGGTTGCTCGCGGAGCACACCGCCGCGCCCGTGCAGGGGCGGACGCTGGGGGATGTGTTCGCGTGCACTCGCGACCATGGGCTCGGGTGGTGGGGAGGGTTGGGATTGGCGCCCCGGCACGTGGGGATGCACGTGGTGCATCACCTGCATCCGCGGGTGTCCCTCACGCACCTGCCCCGGCTTCGAGCGTGGTACGTCGAGCGGTTTCCCCACCACTATCCCCGGCCCCGTTCCTCCTGATGCTCACTTCGTCGACGCGGGTATTCCTGGTGGTGGCGTTACTGGCGTGCGCGAGCGCGGCGGTGGGGTTCCGGCGCCGGCAGAACGCGCAGGGCGGCCGGGGTGGGCGCATCTCCGGACCCAAGATGGCGTGGCTGCTGTACGCGGTGTTCCTCTGGTTCCTGGTGTGCCCGCTGGTGGCGATGGATGCGTCCATGCCGATGGAGGCGCGCGTCGTGCTGGGGGCGTTCGCGGTGTCCATGTGGCTGCGCGGTGCCGCGGAGCTCTACATGCTCTACGTGTCGCGCAACTGGAAGCCGCCGTATGGCGTGGGCCATGACCTGGGGTGCATCGCGCTGGTCGGGGCGGGGCTCGTGTACACCGGGGAGAAGTGGGCCGGGGTGCTCGATGGGCGCGATGTGTGGTCGCTGGCGCTGGTGGGGTTGGTGCTGGTGAGCCTGCTGGTGGAGGTGGCGTATGCGGCGCTGTTCCATCAGGCCGTGGAGGGACGCACCACCGGCGAGGACGGCGTGTGGTTCGCGGATGCGGAGCAGGAGCGGTTCCGGCGCATCAACCGGCTGACGCTGGCGCTCAACGTGCCGTTGTATGGGGCGCTTGCGGTGTGGCTGATGATGGGAATGGGGTAGCTACACCACGGGCTGGCGCCAGGCGTTGGACAGGTGGCCGGGGTGTGACTGGTTGAAGCGGTGGAGCAGCTCCTCCCGGCCGTGCTCCAGCAGGTACGTCAGCTCCCGAGGCATCAGCGTCTTCACGGTGACAAGCCGGACCTGTCCGTCTGGCATCGTGAAGTGGGTGGGGAGTGTGGGGGTGCCCATGCCGAGGAGCACGGCGACCCGACCTTCCTTCGTCAGGAGCGGTTCGGGCATGCGCTCTCCGTCCACTTCCATGGAGAGGATGCCGGTCCTCGCCGGTTCGCGCAGGTGTTCGTGGCCTACGAGTTCGTTGGCGATTCGTTCCAGCAGAAGCTGCTGCCAGCTCTTCGCCACGTTCTCCACGGGCTCGTCGGTTTCGAGCGCGAGCTCCAGGCCGAAGCCTATGGAGGGTTCCACGGCAGCCACGAAGAAGTCGGAGAGGCCGTCCGTCACGAAGAGGGTGCGTCCTTCGGGACGGTGGATGACGCGCCAGACCTGGCGCCTCGCGGGCCAGCCTCCTCCGACGACGATGGGGAGGATGGATTTCTCGTCCAGCGTGCCCAGGGTGCGCCAGAATGCGGTGCGGGCTGTTTCCGTTCGCTCGTAGAGCGCCTTGAGCTTGCGGTTGTGTTCGCGCTCTTCGGGGCTGACTTCGCTGGGGCCTGTGACTTCCCGGAACGACATTCCCGTGGCGCCGGAGCACTCCAGCGCCTCCTTGATGTCCTCGGAGACGATGAGCGTGATGCTCCAGCCCCACGGGCGAAAGACCTTGGCATTGCCCACTTTCGTCGTGTCGATGCGCATGCCCATGACGGACCTGTATCGCCCGGTCTTCTCCGGCCGCCCGTCTTCAGGCACCCAATACAGCACCTCTGCGGATTCCTGATCATCAATGCATCGGATGGTCTGTGTGGCGACGAGGATGAAGTATGGCTCTGACTGCCCCTCGACATCGACAGGGATGACCTGCACCTCGTCAGGAGCCAGTTCCGCGAAGACATTCGCGACGCGCTTGTGGACGACAGGTGTCCCTCCCACACTCGACGTTGAGAAGTCTTGAACCACCCCCGGATGGCCAATGGGGATCGTCAGGCGCTCATGGACCTGGACCGGGCAGCCATCCGCGAACTGCCAGATGTCATCGATCTCTTGCCCCTGAGCGTTCGTTGCCTCGCCTGGAAGCCAGCGGTCACGGATATCCATGTCGCTGCGTAGGTTGAAATAGCGCATCGGGCTTATACTTCCTGTGCATCACGGTTGAGTGACGAGCAAGTTGAGTCGACTGCCATCCGTGGAGATCTCAGCGCCCAGCGACTTGAGTTCCTTCACGAGCGCCTCACTGCACGTCTGGATGCTTCTGCACCTTCCCAGTGCCGTGCTCAAGCGGTCATAGACCGCCTCATGGTACTCCCGAGGATGCGGCCCTTTATGGCCCTGGACACGGACCGTGTTCACTTCGTCGTCCAACGACATGCCCGCACGGTCGAAAAGTTTCTGGAACTCGGGCGACCAGGGACCACCGTTGTGCGTCGCCTCCCACCACTTGTTCGTGGCGATGTGATGCTCGTGGACTTCAACAGGTACGGGAACGTTCGGTCCCTGCGCGGACATCGCCACCGCGTTCGGCGCCAGCGCGAGGGTCACCTCGCCGCTCGCGGATACCTCAATCGCTGAGACCTCCGCCGCCGCCACCAGCCGGAAGCCTCCCTGCTCCGCTCCCACCAGTGCGGCCTGCGCTGAGCCCGGCAGTGTCGCGACCCGCGTCGCCAGCGTCTGCGCCGTGCTTCCCAGCGCCGCCATCGCCAGCATCACGAAGGCCCTTGCCGCCTGCTTCCCCATCACCTCGCCGTACTTCTCCCCCGCGTCCCGGATGCCG
>NZ_RAWN01000213.1:0-15677 GCF_003668895.1 Corallococcus sp. AB045 | reverse complement strand
AGAGGGCGTCCGGGTGGGGCTTGCGCGCCCGGCGGGCGGGGAGTGGAAAAAGAGGTGGAGGGAAGCCCGGGATGCGCCGATTGTTCGGCTTCCATCCGCCCGGAGTATGTCCGCGCGGATCCCTGGCCTTTCTGGAGCCCCCTTGATTCCCTATTGGCACGCCCCTTCGTTCAAGCTGGGGCCCCTGGAACTGAACCCCTTCAACGTCTTCGTGGCGGCGGGCATCCTCCTGGCCGCCCGGCTGCTGACGAAGCAGGCGGAGCGCGAGGGCCTGGACCCGAACCCGCTGGCGGACTTCGCGATGTGGGGGGTGGCGGCCGGCATGCTCTTCGGCCACTGGGTGCACCTGTTCTTCTACCACCCGGAGGAGATGTCCAAGAGCCCGTTCCAGATCCTCCGGTTCTGGGATGGCCTGTCGTCCTTCGGCGGCCTGTTGGGCGGCATCCTGGCGGCGGTGGTGTTCTTCCGGGTGAAGAAGCTGCGCTTCAACGACTACGCGGACAGCTTCGCGCTGGGCGTGGCGCCGGGCTGGGCGGTGGCGCGGCTGGGGTGCTTCGCGGTGCACGACCACCCGGGCAAGCTGACGGACTTCTTCCTGGCGGTGCAGTTCCCCAATGGCAACCGGCACGACCTGGGCTTCTACGACGCCATCGTGCTCTTCGCGATCACGGGCCTGCTGTACGCGCTGCGGGACATGCCGAAGATGAAGGGGCGGCTCTTGCCGCTGCTGGCGCTGCTGTACGCGGCGTCCCGCTTCAGCCTGGACTTCCTGCGGGCCACGGACCTGTCGTACGTGGACGCGCGCTACTTCGGCCTGACGCCGGCGCAGTACGGCAGCCTGCTGCTGGTGGCGTACGGACTGTGGGGCCTGCTGCGCAAGCAGGCGCCGAGCGCGTCCTCGCAGAAGCCGTCCTCGCCGCAGGGCCGGGTGGAGACAGCGCGGTAGCGCGCGTCCACGTTTCGCGTCGTTTCGCGTCGTTTCGCTTCAGGGGGGGTACCGCGTGAAGGCACTGGCGTACGACGCGTTGATGGCGCCGCTGGGCTGGGTGGGGCTGAACGCCGCCCGGCGGCAGCTGGTGGCCGGGCTGTCCGGCAAGGTGCTGGAGGTGGGCGCGGGCACGGGTCTGGCGCTGCCGGGCTACCCGGACACGGTGACGTCGGTGACCGCGGTGGACGTGGACCTGGGAGCGCTGGTGCGCGCACGGGCGCGGCGCAGCGGCGTGGCGCTGCTCCAGGCGGACGCGCAGTCGCTGCCGTTCACGGACGGCTCGTTCGACGCGGTGGTGTCCAGCCTGGTGTTCTGCTGCGTGGACGCGCCGGCCACGGCGCTCTCGGAGGTGATGCGGGTGCTCAAGCCGGGCGGCGAGCTGCGCCTGCTGGAGCACGTGCGGGCCCCGAACCCGGCCGTGGCCACCGCGCAGGACCTGCTGACGCCCGCGTGGCGCAAGCTGACCGGCGGCTGCCGCCTCAACCGCGACACCTTCCGACTGGTGGAGACCGCGGGCTTCCGCATCCTCAAGCGCGAGCAGCGCCTGGGCGGCGTGGGCGAGCTCATCTTCGCGCGGCGGCCCTGAGCCTCCCTTCAGGAGGGGGCTCGCAAGACCCGCCCTGGCAGGTCACTCCCGACCTGGCAGGATAGATTTGCACAAGGGATGTCAGAGGTCACTTTAGGATGGCGTGCATCCTCGCGGCGGACCTACCCGCCGCGTCCCATCCCGTGAGGCCCTGACGCATGTTGCGCGCCCTTCGCCCCCTCCTCGCAGTGTTGCTGTTCGCCGGCTGTGGACCCGACGTCGCGTCGGATGCCGCACCCGACCTCGTGAGTGCTCCGGCTTCGCTGGAGGCCTCCGACCGCGGAGGTGGTGCGAACCCGCGGGAGGGCTCCGTGCGGCTGTCCACCGGGGTCACGCTCCGCTACGTCGAGCAGGGCCGCCAGGACGGGCCCGTCGTCGTCCTGCTGCACGGCTATACGGACTCGCACCACACCTGGGACCTGGACCTTCAGCGCTTCTCGCGCGACTTCCACATCTACGCGCTGGACCAGCGCGGACATGGGGATTCGTCCCGCCCGGCGTGTTGCTACACGCAGCAGGCGTTCGCGAAGGACGTGGTGGCGTTCCTCGACGCGAAGCGCGTGTCGCGCGCCGTGCTGGTGGGCCACTCCATGGGCAGCTTCATCGCGCAGCAGGTGGCGCTGGACTTCCCCAACCGCGTGAAGGGGCTGGTGCTCGTGGGCTCCGCGCCCACCGTGGCCGGCAATGAAGTAGCCCTGGGTCTCAAGGAGGTCGTCGACACGCTGACCGACCCCGTGGATCCCGCCTTCATCCACGAGTTCCAGGCCAGCACCTTCCATGCGCCCGTGCCGGAGTCCTATCTGAACACGCTCGTCTCGGAGAGCTCCAAGCTGCCCGCGCGCGTGTGGCAGGACGCGCTGGACGGGCTCATCGCGGAGGACCACTCCTCGCGCCTGGGCCGCATCCGCGTGCCCACGCTGATCATCGGCGGGGACCATGACGGCTTCTTCTCCGTGGACGAGCAGCGCGCCCTGGCCCGCGCCATCCGCGGCTCCAAGTACCTGCTCTACCCGGAGACCGGCCACGCGCCGCACGCCGAGCGCCCCCAGCGCTTCGTGAACGACGTGCACCATTTCCTCGAGCGCCTGTAGCCGCTCGCGCGCTTCAGGCTCCGGCCGCCCCGGGTTCCGCCGGGCGCCGGCCGGGGTCGCCTCGGGCCAGCACCACCACCGCCACCAGGATGAGCAGGCCGCCCAGCCCCTGCCGCAAGGACAGGCGCTCGCCCAGGAAGATGGCGCCCAGCACCACCGCCATCACCGGCTCCAGCGTGGACAAGAGCGACGTGTTCACCGGGCCAATGCGCTTGAGGCCCGCGAAGAACGTGAGCATGGCCACCACCGTGGACAGCAGCGTCAGCCCAGCCACCGCGGCCCAGCCTCCCGGCGTCTGGGGGAAGGACGGGCCCTTCACCAGCATCAGCGTCCCGAAGGCGAGCCCCGCGGACAGCGGGACGACGGTGCTCGCCGCGAGCGGCCCCGCCGGCCCCACCACTCGCGCGCTGGACAGGACGTAGAGCGCGTAGATGACCGCCGACAGCACGCCCAGGCCAATGCCCAGCGGCTTCGCGTCCGGGCCGGGATCCACCGTGAGCGCCGTGCCACACAGGGCCAGCCCCACCGCCAGCCAGCGGGAGCGGCTCAGGTGCTCGCGTCCCAGGGCCACCTGGATGAGGGCCACCAGCGCGGGGAAGAGGTAGAGCAGCAACGCCACCAGCCCGGCGGACGCGTGCTGGAGCGCGATGAAGTAGGCGCTGCCTTCCGTGAAGTAGCCCACCGCGCCCAGCAGCACCAGTCCGCCCAGGACGCGGCCCCGGGGCCACCTTCCGCCCTTCGCGACCATCACGCCCGCGAGCACCAGGCCCGCCAGCGTGAAGCGCAGGAAGAGCAGCGTGGGCATGTCCGTGCCCGCCGCGTAGGCCAGGCGCGCGAACAGGCCCAACGCACCAAAGGAGGCGCCGGACAGGGCGACGAGGAGGAAGCCGGCGGTGCGGGTCCGCATGGCGCCCGGGCGCGCCTACCAGTTCTTCACGGAGCCCAGGTCGAACACGTCCGGGAAGCCGCCCTTGCGCAACAGCTCCGCGGCCACCGCGCTGCGGCCTCCCGCCGCGCAGTACACCACCACGGGCGTGCCCACCGGGCCGACCTCGGAGAGGCGCTGGGCCAGCACCTGCACGGGGATGTTGCGGGCGGCGTCCGGGTGTCCCTGCTGGAACTCCTCCGGGGTGCGCACATCCAGCAGCACCGCGCCCTGGGCGACGAGTTCGTGGGCCTTCTGCGAGCGTTCCTGAGGCGTCATGCGCCCCATTCAACCAAAGCCCGGGGCCCCGCCGGGCTGAAAACTGGAGGCCGCCGCACCGGGCGCTACAGTCCTGTAACGATACCCATGCGACTCGACAAGCTCACCCTGCTCCACCAACTGTCCGAGCGGCTCCAGCAGAGCGACCGGCTGGCCCACCGCGCGGAGGCCGATGCCCGCGAGGCCGCCCGCAGCCTCGCCACGGAGTCCGAGAAGAAGGAGGACGGCCGCGCCGCCATCGAGTACGGCAGCCTCGCCACCGGCCAGGCCCAGCGCGCCCGCCGCCTCCAGGAAGAGCTGCAGGCCCTCACCGCCTTCAGCCAGAAGGAGCTGCCCCGCTTCCCGCGTCAGGGCCCCGTGGGCCTGGGCGCCCTGGTGGACTGCAGCACCGAGGACGAGGACGGCTTCGCCGAGCGCACCTTCTTCGTGCTCCCCGCCGGCGCGGGCACCGAGCTCACCGGCCCCGGCGGCGACGGCTTCCTCTCCGTCATCACGCCCAGCTCCCCCGTGGGCCGCGCGCTCCTGGGCAAGAAGGCCGGCGACACCGTGGAGGTGACGCTCGCGGGCGAGGTGCGTGAGTGGACGGTGCTGGAGGTCGCCTGAGCTGAAAGCGACGCGGGCCTGCTTGGGCGCCTACCCGCCTTGGGTGGGCCCCGGCGCCGCGTGCGCGACGAGCCATTCCTCGGGGATGTCGCCCCGGGGCAGCTCCAGGAGGAACGTGGCGCCCTCCCCCGGCGTGCTCACGGCGCGCACCGTGCCTCCGAACGCTTCGACAATCTGACGCGTGATGTAGAGCCCCAGGCCCAGGCCGCCGTAGTGCCGGTCGCTCACCGCGCGCTCGAAGCGCTCGAAGATGCGCGCCAGGTCGTCCGGCGCGATGCCGATGCCGTGGTCCTTCACGGTGAGCCGCGCCAGCGAGCCTTGCGCCTCCACGCTCACGATGACGGGGCGGCCCGCGCCGTACTTGAGCGCGTTGGACACCAGGTTCGTCACCACCTGCTCCAGCCGCAGCCGGTCCCACCGGCCCACCACCGGCACCGGCGCCTCCAGGCCCAGCTCCGTGCCGGCCTGCGCCGCCGCGGCGGAGAAGCGGTAGAGGATTTCGGCGGCCACGCTCGCCAGGTCCAGCTCCTCCAGCTCCAGCCGCAGCCGGCCCGCGGTGATGCGCGACACGTCCAGCAGGTTGTCCACCAGGCCCGACAGCCGGCGCACCTGGCGCTGCACCACGTCCAGCGCGTCCGCGACGCGGTCGGTGGGCACGTCCTTGCCCTCGCGCGCCAGCACCACCACCTGCTTCTGCAAGAGCTGCACCTTGAGGCTCAGCGGCGTGAGCGGCGTCTTCAGCTCGTGGCTCGCGATGCCCAGGAACTCGTCGCGCTGGCGCACCGCTTCGCGCGCCTCGCGGTACAGCCGCGCGTTCTCCAGGTAGAGCGCGGTGCGGTGGGCCAGCTCCGTGAGGAAGTGCTCCTCCTCCGCGCCAAAGGACCGCAGCACGTTGGAGCGCAGCACCAACAGCGCGCCCAGCACGTTGCCGCGCGCGCCCAGCGGCACGCTCAGGCAGCCGTGCGGCCCCACCTCGCGCAAGAGCCGCGCGTGCTCCGCGTCCCGCGCGATGGCCACCACGTGCTCCTCGGACAGGATGGGCAGCCGCCCCACCGCCCCGGACGCGAACACCTGGGGCAGCCCGCCCGGAACGGAGGGGCCCGGCGGATAGCGCGTGAGCAGGTCGCGCAGGAGCGCGTGCCTTCCCGCGTCCGCGTGCAGGGACGCCGCCACGCGCAGGACTTCATCACCCACGGCGCCCGTCGTCCGGAGGATGAGCAGGGCCCCCTCCCCCAGCGCGGGCACCAGCAGCTTGAGCAGCGGCTCCAGCTGCGCCTCCGCGTCCACCGACGTGCCCAGCAGCGCCCCGGCCTCCGCCAGCAGACGCGACGCATCCAGCACGGACGCGGGCACCGCCGCCTCCACGGCATGCGTGCGTAGGAGCGCCGCGGCCACCGGCCCATCCCCAGCCCGCACCGGCACCGCGGTGCAGCGCAGCACGGCGCGTGTCCCATCCGGACGGAGCACGCGCCACAGGGACGCGTCCACCGGCTCGCCCGCCAGCGCTCGCGCCAGCGGCGAGTCCCGCGGCGGCAGCGGTGTGCCGTCGTCCCGCACCCATTCACACCCAGGCAGGCGAGCGTGCTCGATGTGAAGAGGGACCGGGATGCCGAAGTGCGCCGCGGCTTGTGAGTTGAAAACAGTCACACGGCCCGTGGACTCAACGAGCACAACGCCTTCCGCGTCCATGACGCGCGTTGACAGGGACAGGCCATCCCCATCCGTCACGCGGGCCTCCGAGGCTGAAGAGGTGATGCCGGACATGCCAAGGCTTTCCGCATGCATCATGGTGTCATCTCCGCCTCCCGGGAAGAAAGGAAGACAGGACCCGCAGCCCACTCCATCCTCAAGGACAGGGAATGCTTCCCACCCTCACGCTCTTCCCGCGGGCCCCCTTGCCTGCATGCCGGCGATCCTCAATCGTTCGACTGTCCACGTCCGTGATCCGGGATGTTCCGCCCGCACGGCCAAGTTCTTTCACCGCGAGTCCCCTGCATGCAGATGCCGTTCACCCGGCCTGACGGCACCACCCCCACCGAGCGCCGCTTCCGTCAGGTCATCGACACGCTTCAGGAGGTCGTGTTCCAGACGGACACCGCGCGCACGTGGGTCTTCCTCAATCCCGCGTGGACCGAGGTGACAGGCTTTCCCGTGGAGGAGAGCCTGGGCCGCTCCGCGCTGGACTTCGTGCACCCGGACGACCGGGCGCGAGTCCTGGACGTGTGCCAGACGCTGCTCACGCGCGAGCGCGACTACGTGCAGCACGAGGTGCGCTACCTCACGCGCGACGGCGGCTTCCGCTGGGTGGACGTCTTCGCGCGGGTGACGCTCGACGAGGACGGTGCGCTGGTGGGCATGGCCGGCACGCTCAACGACATCACGGAGCGCAAGCGCACGAGCGACGCGCTCGCCCGGCGCGAGCGCTACCTCACCGCCCTGGTGGACATGCAGCAGCGCCTGCTGTCGGTGCCGGAAGGGGGCGACTTGTATAGCCCCGCGCTCGCTCCATTGGGGCAGGCCTCCGGCGCCAGCCGCGTCTACGTCTTCGAGACGTATACCGACGCGAAGGGGGCGCTCCTGTGCACCCAGCGCGCCGAGTGGTGCGCGCCCGGCGTGACGCCGGAGCTCGACAACCCGATGCTCCAGGACCTTCCAATGCGGCCCATCCTGGGGCGCTGGGCGAACCTGCTGGAGCGCGGCGAGGTCGTCACCGGACGCGTGGCCACCTTCCCCACCATCGAGCGGGAGCTCCTGGAGCCGCAGGGCATCCTCACGCTGCTGGTGCTGCCCTTGCGCGTGCAGGGGCGGCTGGTGGGGTTCGTGGGCTTCGACAACTGCTACGAGGCGCGCGAGTGGGACCGGCTGGAGGTGGACCTGTTGTCCGCGGCCAGCGGCGCCATCTCCGTGTCGCTGGAGCGGCGCGCGTCCGAACGGGCGCTGCGCGAGCACGAGCACCGCTTCCGTCAGCTCGCGGAGAACGCGTCGGACGTGCTGTACCTCTACCGGCGGGAAGCACCGCGCGGCTTCGCGTACGTCAGCCGCGTGGCGCACGCGAAGCTGGGCCTGGGGCCGGAGGCGCACTACGCGGATCCAGAGCTGTGGTACCGGCAGGTGCACCCGGATGACCGGGCCGTGCTGGAGCGGCTGTTGGAGTCACCCCAGTCCGTGGATGGCTCCACGGTGGAGCTGCGCTTCCTGCGCCCCGACGGCAGCCTGCTGTGGCTGGAGCACGTGGTGGCGCCGGTGACGGACCCCGCGGGCAACGTGGTGGCGGTGGAGGGCCTGGCGCGCGACATCACGGAGCGGCGGCAGGTGGAGGAGGCGCTGAAGCGCTCCGAGGCCAGCCTGCGCGCACTGATGGAGGGCTTCCCCGACCCCGCGGCCATCGAGCGCGACGGCCACATCGTCTACGCCAACGCGGTGCTCGTCACCACGCTGGGCTTCGCGCGCGCGGAGGAGCTGGTGGGCCGCCGGCTGTCGGAGTTCCTGGCGGACGTGCCGGGCACGGGCGTGACCTCCGGAGACAGCACGCCGCTCACCAGCGAGCGGCGCCTGGTGCTGCGCGATGGGCGCACGCGCGTGGTGGAGCTGGCGTCACTGCCCCTGCGCTTCGACGGACAGCCCGCGGTCGTATCCATCGCGCGAGACGTGACGGAGCAGCGCCAGTTGCAGGCGCGGCTGACGCTGGCGGACCGGCTGGCGTCGGTGGGCACGCTCGCGGCGGGCATCGCGCACGAAATCAACAACCCGCTGGCCTTCGTGGTCTCCAACCTGGGCTTCCTGTCGGACGAGTTCCGCCACCACCTGTCCCCCGGCCCCCGCGGCGTGCGCCCGCCGGACGTGGCGGAGTGGCAGGAGGTGCTGGGCGAGGCGTGCGAGGGCGCCGAGCGCGTGCGCCAGATTGTCCGCCAGCTGAAGACGTTCTCGCGGCCGGATGAAGAGCGCATGACGCCGGTGGACGTGCACGCGGTGCTGGACTCGGTGGTGATGATGGCCGCCAATGAAATCCGGCACCGCGCGCGGCTGCGCCGGGACTACGGCACCGTGCCGCAGGTGATGGGCAACGAGGGCCGCCTCTGCCAGGTGTTCCTCAACCTGGTGGTGAACGCGGCGCAGGCGATTCCGGAGGGCTCCGCGCACGACCACGAGGTGCTGCTCGTCACGCGTGTGTCCGGCGGGCAGGTGGTGGTGGAGGTGCGCGACACGGGCAGCGGCATCGCGCCGGAGGTGATGGGGCGCATCTTCGATCCGTTCTTCACCACCAAGCCCGTGGGCGTGGGCACCGGCCTGGGGCTGTCCATCTGCCACGGCATCATCACGGGGCTGGGCGGCGACATCCAGGTGGACAGCACCGTGGGCAAGGGCAGCACGTTCCGCGTGGTGCTGCCCTCGCCCCAGCCCGACCCGGTCGTCCGTCCGCCGGAGGCCCCGCTGCCCGCCGCGCCCGTGGTGCCTCGGGGCCGCGTGCTGGTGGTGGACGACGAGCCCGCGGTGGGCCGCGTGCTGCAGCGGCTGTTGCGCGGCCATGACGTGGAGGTGGCCACGAGTGGCCGCCAGGCGCTGGAGCGCATGTCGCAGGCGCCGGGCTTCGACGCGGTGCTGTGCGACGTGATGATGCCGGACCTGGCCGGCCGCGACGTGTACGAGGCCGTGCGGCGCGCACACCCGGGCCTGGAGCGCCGCTTCATCTTCGTGTCCGGCGGCGCTTTCACCGCGGGCGCGCGCGACTTCCTGGAGCACATCCCCAACCCGCTCCTGGAGAAGCCCTTCGACGAGGCGCGCGTGCGCGGCGCCGTGGAGGAGCTGGTGCGGCACGGTCCGCCGGACGCCGCCTGACACCGGGGGCCGCGGGTCCAGGTCCCCCCATCGGTCATCGGGAGGAGGGTCCTCCCGCTGACCGATGCGCCCGCGTGACGGGCCTGCGAGCGTGTGCTCGTCCGCTCGCACCCCTTGGGGGAAGGTCCGCCGCGCATGAACCGCACCAAACTGTTGCTGACTCTCGCTGGCCTGCTGTTCGTGGGCGCGCTGGCGCTCGACGCGCGCTCGTTCTTCGCGAAGACCTCGTCGCACCCGCCGGTCGTCGAACAGCGGCTCCCCAACGGACACCTGCACCGGGTCGCGACGGCCCCCGTGGCCACGAGCACCGTGGACCAGACCCACACCGTGGCCCAGCCGGGTGAGGCGCCCATCAACGGGGTGCTGCCCGTCATCCTGGGCCAGCCGGCGTCCGGCCCGGTGGAGCTCACCGGCAAGCTGTCCGGCGCGTACGTGAAGACGGGCCCGGGCGAGGCCTTCGCCGTGTTCGAGCTGAAGGCGCGCGCGCCGCAGAAGCATGAGCGCGTGCCGGTGAACCTGGCGCTGGTGGTGGACCGCTCCGGCTCCATGGATGGAGCCAAGCTGGCGGACGCGAAGCGCGCAGCCCAGGAGCTGGTGCGGCAGCTCAAGACGGGGGACCGGCTGGCGCTGGCGCACTACGGCTCCGACGTGACCGTGGAGCCCAGCGTGCTGATCAACGACCAGACGCGCCGCGAGCTGCTGGCCACCATTGAAGCCATCCGGGTGAACGGCGGCACGAACATGAGCGGCGGGCTGGTGGCGGGCGGAAACGCGGTGCACCCGTTTTCCAGCGACTTCCGGGTGACGCGCGCCATCCTGCTGAGCGACGGCGAGCCCACCGAGGGCGTGACGTCCAACCAAGGCCTCTTCTCCGAGGTGGGCAAGCTGCGCGAGATGGGCATCACCGTGAGCGCGCTGGGCGTGGGCCAGGGCTTCAACGACACGCTGATGCGCGGCATGGCCGAGCGCGGCGGCGGCTTCTCCGGCTTCATCAGCGACTCCTCGCAACTGGCCAGCATCTTCACCCGCGAACTGGAGCAGGCCGCCGGCACCGTCGCTCGCGCCGTGACCCTGAACCTGACCCTGCCGCCCGGCGTGAGCGGCGTGGAGGTGATGGGCCTGCCGTCCACGCGCGACGGCGACACCGTGCGCATCCCCCTCTACGACATGACGAGCAGCCAGTCCGCGCGCGTGGTGGTGAAGCTGACGCTGGACGCGCCCGCGAACGAGATCAACATGAAGGTGCTGGATGCCTCGTTGTCGTACGTGGACGTGGCGGCGGGCCAGCCGTCGTGGGTGACGCTGGCGCTGGCCGCGAAGGTGACGAACGACGCCCAGGTGGTGCACGCGAACCTGGACCGCGAAGTGCGCGTCCATGCCATCCGCGCGTTGGGCACCCAGCAGCTCCAGGCGGCCGCGGAGCAGATGCAGAGCGGCAACCGCGAGAGCGCGCTCAGCTTCCTGACCAACGCGCGTAAACTGTTCGGCGCTTCGTCGTCCGCGCTCGCGGGGGAGCTTGCGGACCTGGACAAGACCCAGGCAGCCTATGGCAGTGCCCAGAGTGATTCCGAGGTCCGGCAGGAGGCCCTCAACCTCAAGAAGAAGACGATGAAGAACTTCGGGCAGAACAACAGCTACTAGTCCCCCCGCGGTCCGGAGCACGGTGCGCCATGTCGCTCTCCATCCAACTCATCCGGCGAGAGGACTTCGAGTCGCGCTGCCTGTACGCGCTCGTGGGCGCCGGGGCCATGGCGCTGGTGGCCGGCGTGGCGCGGCAGGTGCTGCGCGTGCCGGTGGAGCCGGGCTACTTCGCGCTGATGGCGGCGGCCATCACCGCGGTGAAGCCGAAGGCGGCGGAGAACCTCCTGGTGCGCGCGGGGATGGTGCTGCTGCCCGCCCTGCCCTATGTGCTGGGGCTCGGGTCGCCCTGGACACACGCGGTGGCGGGCGCCATCGCCGCGGGGCTGCTGGCGTGGCGGGGCAACGGGCGCGACAGCGTGGGCACGCCGCTCCAGGTCGCGCTGTGCGCCGGGGCCGCGGCCGTCACCACCGCGCTGGGGCTGTACGTGCACCAGGTGCTCGACGCGCGCTTCCTCCCGGCGTGGGGCTACTTCCCGCTGATGGTGGACTACGCCGTGGTGGCGCTGTTCTGGAGCATCGGCACGCTGCCGGCGAACCTGGCCATGGACCTGGACGCGGTGGCCACCCGGGGCATGCGCCTGGAGGCCACGCTCTCCGGCGAGGTGCGCGGCCTGGTGGCCCGGGCGCTCACGCTCTACCGCCAGTGCCAGGACGAGGCGCAAAAGCTGGCCCGGGGCCCGGGGCTGGAGAAGCTCCAGGCCGTGCTCGGAAAGCTGGCCCGGGACGCCTTCACCCTGGCCGAGTCCCACACGGAGCTGGAGGCGCAGCTGACCTCCGCGTCCCAGGGGAGCGTGGACTCGCAGGTGCAGGAGTTGAAGAAGCGCGCCCAGGACGCGCAGGACGGCGTGGCCCGCCGCCAGTTGGAGCGCGCCGCCGCGTCGCTGGGTGAGGAGCTCAACCACCTGGATGCGCTGTCGCGCCGGCAGGAGCGCCTCTTCGCGCAGCTGCACGCACAGGTGGCCCTGCTGGAGCGGGCCCGCGTGTGCTTCATCGGCGCCCGCGCCGCGTCCCCCCTGGATGGCGGCGGCAGCGGCGACCGCGTCCAGGCGCTGGCGGACAAGCTCTCCGCCCTGGACCTGGAGTCCTCCGGCCCGGAGGGAGCGGCGCAGGCCGCGCGGGCTCCCGCGGTCCGCTCCTGAAGACCGGCCCCGGGACCTGGGGGCCTGTGGGGCCGCGCCCTACTTCGCCGACGCGCGCGTGGAGGCGCGGGTGCGCTTGCGCGCCGGAGCCGCGGCCTTCTTCGCGGTGACGCGGGGCGTGTGCAGCTCGCTGGCGATGCGCTGTTCAATCTCCTCGCGCGTGCGGCGGCTGACCTCCAGCGCGGCGTTGATGCGCTCGCGCACGATGTCGGCCTGAGCCTCCGCGGCGGCGCGGTACTCCGCGACGTCCCGGCGCAGCTCCAGTCGGCCCTCGCTGGGGGAAGCGCCCGCCGTCTTCCGGGTGGCCGTCTTCCGCCGCGCGGGGCGTTCCCCCGCCTGGGTCCCACTGCCCTGCTGTCCCTGTGCCTTGCGCGCCATCTGTCTGCCCCCTCGCGCGATCGCTCGCGCCTGTGGGCGGAAAGGTGGGGTGTGGACTTCCCGCACGGAAGTCCGACCCCGGGTCGGATGTGGGGCGGGCAGCCGGACAATGTGTGGGCGCGGCAATAGAGGAGCTTCTCAACGCCTCCAGGAAGGCGCTAAGAGAGCCCACACCGTTCCTGGGCCAAGGGGCCTCTTGACTGATAGCTCAGGAACCACCGCATCACCCTAAGGGCCGGGATGCGAGCAAGCCTTCGAGCCCCGCGCACCCCGGCAGCCCGGGACCCGCGGCGGAGCGGATAGTGAGGGAATCCCCGTGGCGGTCTCTTTCCTGAACCGGAAGCACAACCTGGACCGGATGTCGCTGCGCGACCTGGTCTACTCGTTCTTCACCTACTACGCCGTCGTCGCCTACATCCTCATCGGCATCACCTGCATCGTGCTGTCGGTGAAGTGGTTCGACGCGCCGGTGCGCATGGGCGCGGCGGTGCTGCTGGCCACGGTGGCGTACCCGTTCGGCTGGTACCTCATCCACCGGTACATCCTGCACGGGCGCTTTCTCTACAAGTCCGCGGCGACGGCGGTGACGTGGAAGCGCATCCACTTCGACCACCACCAGGACCCGCACGACCTGCGCGTGCTCTTCGGCGCGCTGCACACCACGCTGCCCACCATCGCGCTGGTGCTCACGCCCATCGGCTACCTCATCGGCGGCCGGTCCGGCGCGGCGGCGGCGCTGGGCTGGGGCATGGTGACCACGTGCTTCTACGAGTTCTGCCACTGCATCCAGCACCTCAACTACGCCCCGCAGCAGAAGTGGCTGAAGGACATCAAGCGGCTGCACATGTCCCACCACTTCCACAATGAGCAGGGCAACTACGGCATCACGAACTACTTCTGGGACCGCGTGTTCGGCACGCTGTACGAGAAGGCCTCCGACAAGCCCAAGAGCGCCACCGTCTTCAACCTGGGCTACACGGCGGAAGAGGCGCAGAAGTACCCCTGGGTGGACAAGCTCTCCGGCGGCACCCGCGGCGACGGCCACCCGCGCCGCTTCCAGCAGGCCGAAGGGCTGAGCGCACCGGAAGTCCCCAGCGAACAGTCCTGAGTCTTCCTCCCCGCTTCACCCCGGACCTCCCCGCGCGCTTCGCCGCCCGGGGAGGTTCTTCGTTTCCACCGCACGTCACGCGGAGAGCGGCTGGGCCACGTCCTGCTCCTGCTCCTCTCGAAAGCGCCGGGCGGACAGGGGCGGCAGGGTGTGCACGCGCGCCACCAGGCACGCCGCGCTGCCACCGGCCAGGTGGAACTGATCCAACCGCACGCTGATGGGCCGGCGCCCCAGGCCGCGCAGCACCGCCTCCACACGAGGCACGCGCGCGCCGACGATGACGGTGTTTCCCACCTCCACCAGATTGAGCCCGAACGCGAGCGCGTCCTCGCGCGCGATGGGAATCACCTGCTGGATGCCCTCCGTGCGCTCCAGCATGCGCAGCGACTCCGGCGTGAAGGCCTCCAGACACACCAGCGCGGTGCCGTCG
This sequence comes from Corallococcus sp. AB045, assembly GCF_003668895.1. NCBI lineage: Bacteria > Pseudomonadati > Myxococcota > Myxococcia > Myxococcales > Myxococcaceae > Corallococcus > Corallococcus sp. AB045. Next base: position 1,673 of record NZ_RAWN01000213.1, on the reverse strand, counting down.
GACAGGACGGCGAGCGCGGTGTCCAGGTGGTAGAGGTACGGGTCGCACAGCTCCAGCGGCGTGACGGGCGCGGCGAGGAACGCCTCCAGCACGCCCGCGGCGCGCTGCGTGGAGCGCATGCCCCAGCCCAGCAGGGCCCCCCGGCCCGCGGGCAGCATGGCCACGTCGCCGCCTTCGATGTGCACGCGCGGCGGCTCGATGACGTCGAAGCCGCGCGCGGCCAGCCACCGGGCGCGCGCGAGTTGTTCACTGCGGCGCTGGCCATGGCGCATGGTGGCCAGCAGGGCGCGCAGCTCGCCTTCCTGGGAGACGAGCACCGCGTTGTCCTTGGCGAACACGGAGTCGAACGCGCCGTGGACGAAGGGCAGCTCGAAGAAGCCCGCGCCTGCTTCACGCAGGGCACGCAGGAACTCGCGGTGCTGCGTGCACGCACGCCGCCACGCGACAGCCCCGGGCTTCATATGAGGGTTGATGTTCCATGCGACCTGATACGCGCAGTCGCGGGAGCGAACGTGGTCCTTCTCGCAACGCACCTGACTGACGGCGAAGGTGGCGGGAGCGATGTGGCCGGTGTGCAAGGTCATCCCCATACATGTGACCGGAAGGCACTCCCGCCTTCCGGTATGTGTAGAGAGGGTGCGCACCATGAGCGGGCTTGGCGAGGTGGCTGGGGAAGCGGGGACGGAGGACGCACGCCTGTCCGAACGGCTTCACCGGACCCTCTTGCGCTTCAACCACGCACGACTGGCACCGGGGTTTCCCACCGAGGGCTGGCGGGCAGCCGTGCAGGAGGAGACGCAGTTGCGCCTGCTCGAAGGCGAGTACGTGGAGGCGGAGCGACAGCGCGTGGCGGCCTGGGCGGCGGAAGCGCCGGAGGACGCGGACGGATTCATCGCGTGGTTCGAGGATCTGAAGGAGTCTGGTCCCGGACAGCATGATCCGCTGTTCCCATGGCTCGCGACGCAGGCCACGCGTGAGCAGATGGACTGGTTCCTCACGCAGGAGGTCGCGGGCGAGGCGGGCTTCGACGACCTGGTGGCGCTGACGCAGTTGCAGCTGCCCGCGCGGGCGAAGCTGGAGCTGGCGCGCAACTACTGGGACGAGATGGGCCGCGGGCGCGAGGACGCGATGCACGGACCGATGCTCGCGGAGATGGCCCAGAAGCTGGGGTTGAAGCCCACGGACGAGGACACGGTGTGGGAAGCGCACGCGCTGGCGAACCTGCTCTGCGCGTTCGCGTTCAACCGCCGCTACACGTACCACGCGGTGGGCGCGCTGGGCATCGTGGAGGAGACGGCGCCGGGCCGCACCGCGTGCGTCAACGAGGGCCTGAAGCGGCTGGGATTCGACATGCGCGTGCGGCGCTATTACGCATTGCACTCCACGCTGGACGTGAAGCACTCCGAGACCTGGAACAAGGAGGTGCTGCGTCCGCTGGTGGAGGCGAACCCCGCGTGCGCGAGGCCCCTGGCGGAAGGGGCGCTCTTGCGACTGACCGCGGGCGCGCGGTGCTTCGAGCGCTACCGCCACGAGCTGGGCCTGGACCTGAAGTCGCTGAGCTGAAGAGGCGCAGCCTGGCCGTCCTTCCCCTCGGGACCTTGCGCGTGTGCGCTGGGCTCGGGGGTGCGTTTCCCGGAGGACGGTCCACGCGGGGGGTGGGGATGCGCCGGAGC